>USMH01000008.1 GCA_900555745.1 uncultured Collinsella sp. | reverse complement strand
AGTATAACCAAGGACGCGTTCCGGTCAACCGAGAATTTTAAAAAAGTTTTTGAGCACAGCCTCGGTTCTATAAATCGGCACGTCAGAGGCATCAGCCGGCAGCAAGAAGTTTTTCACTCAGAGCCGCACGGGCAAACTCACTTGGCGTCATCCCCTCGGCAGCCGCCCGTCGACGAATGGCCTCCTTCATTCCCAGAGGAATCTTGACCGACAGCGTTGCCGTCCCCTCACCTGAGAGCGGGGGCCGTCCATGCACGATCCCACCAACGGTGTGTTCGCCATCCGGAAACTCTCCGCGCTCGTACGACTCGCACCACGCGTCAATCATTTCATCCGTTACAACCTGACCATTAGCGGCCGTATACGTCTTGCCCATCATCGACCCCCTTGCCGAGCCCGTTCAATCTCCTGCCAAAATTTCTTCTGGACTGGAGACAAGGCATGAATGATAAGCCACCCACGGACAAGCTCGGCCGCGACAAGCTCCACGCTTCGTCCGTCTGGGAGCCATCCAATCGCAAGCCATCTCGGCGGCTCGTCCTTCGACTCGCGACGAATGCACTCAGTAACCGCAAGCCAAGCGCTAAGCACCTGCTTTTCCGTCAGGTGCTTTTTAGCGTTGGGATGGATCTCAACATCCATGCATCTTCTCCTCCATCTTACCCAATTTCGTATGACGAAAGTCCACTGTCGCCAATTCTTAAGCCGGCACGCGTTGGAGAGCAGGGGTCGAAACAATGATTGAAGGACGCTCTAGTACGGCCCAGGCGCCGGGGCAGGAGCACATACACCAGGGACGTACGTTTTCGTAGCGCGCGAGGATATTGCCGTCGCGATTGATGAAGGCGATGTCGATGGGATAGGCCATAAAACACGTATGGACCGAAGAGCAGCGTGGAAACGCCATGACGAGCGGCAGGCCGTTGGCGGCAACCAGACGCCGTCCCAGCATGCCGCGCAGGCGCACGACAAACGACTCCGCCACCACAAACTCGGCCGGCGTCCAACCCAGCCTGTTGAGTGCCCGCGCGTAGGCGATGTAGGACGAGACCGCGGTCACATGACCACCCCCGGACGCCATGGATCGACCGTCACCGCGCGCTCGTGCGACAACGTTGTCGGCGCCCCCAGCAAAACGCCAGCGATGCTGAGAGAAGTCGGCCACGGCTCATAGTGCATGGTGCAGGTGTAGGTCCTAAACGTACCGGATAGGGAGAGCAGGCCACCATCCAATGCCTTCGCGCCTTGCTCGCTCGACACTTCGATCTGCAAGTCATAGCCTTCCATGGCATTCAGAATTTGAGTCTGAACCGTCGCCGAGGCATCGGCAGAGCTTTCGTCGCCCTCCCCCTCCGACGCCACGGCGTGCGCCAACACGATGTCGGGCACCACGCGGTCGAAGCGCGCGACAGCGCTGGCAAAGATCATGACGTTGTACACGACGAGTGCCAGCACCAGCAAAACGGGCGTAACCACTGCCATCTCAACCGTCGCTTGGGCGCGCTCCTCGCGCAGACGCATGCGGATACTCATTACGACCCACCGCCCAGAGCGCCAACCAGCGTGGCGACATCGACGGTGAGCGGGATGGAGCCGCCGCCGGGCAGAGGAATCTCCGCAAGTGTGAACACCGTACCGCTAATGGTGCGTTCGACTTGATATTCCAACGCCTCGCAAAGCGCCTTGGGATCGGTCACGCCCAACGGAATACTTCGCAGTTTGTCTTGCGCTTGAGAGAGACCCGCAATGTCAGACCCCGGGCTCTTAATGACATTTGCGGAATCGGTCAGCACCGGCTTTCGCAGGCGCAAGTCGCACGGCTCCAGGCCCAACGCCGCCACGGACGCCGAAACGGTATCGCCGAGCCACGATGCGATGGAGCCCAACGCGCCGCTGCCCCCTCCTAGGCCCTTAATCATCTCGTCCATAAGTTCGTCGGCCGAACCTTGGATATCACCGTATCCTACGAGCAGCCGTCCCCAAACATCCATGACGCCATCGAGTACGCCGGCAACGCCGCCCGAGCGTTCCTTCAATGTCGAGAAAAATCGCGAAAGCACGTTGTTTTGCGCCGCCGCCTCATCGGGCGCCAGCACCGCGGCAGAGATAGCACCGCGATCGCCAAGCCTGACTGCCGTGTTAAACGAAGAGTTGAGCTCATCGGGGCTCGAGATGGCACCCGAAACCGCAAGGGCAACCACGCCGTTGCGACCGGGCGGGGCGATACGCGGGCGCTCGCCGGAAAGCTCCTTGATGGCCTGGTCAAACGCATTGCCCGCACGGTCGGCCTCATCCTCGGTCTGACGCTCGAGCTCGAGCTCTTTGTTGCGGCATTCGACGTAGTCTTCCAGGGCCTCTTTGAACTTATCGAAGTGGTACTCAAAGCCGTTTTCGATAGAAGTCGAAGGCGCTGCAACGGCACCGAGCGACGAAACGCCAAAATGGCATCTGTTGCATCTGTCCTGTCCGTCATAATCAGCAACCGAGGCTAACCCGCCTGGCGACCCCTTCTTATAGTTGGGGCAACTCGTTCCGTAATGCAGATACGTCTTGCCATCGATGGCGCTGGTTGGCCACGCCGCATCGGTATAGAGTTCCGTCGCTCGCACCTCGTCAGCGTTGCGCGGCAACAGCGGGATATGGGAAGTAACTTCATCTCCGTCCTCGGTTACATATGCACGATTGACCTCTGTACTCGCATAGGTGTAAAACGCCTTGCGCGCCGCCGACTCCGCCTTCATCTCGACGCTCGATCCCTGAGGTTTTTCATTCGCCAAGCGCTGCCGGTAATAGATTTTCGCGCGATCGAGCGCTATTTGCGGCTCCCATGTGATGCTCGACTTTTCATGACGGTTCTGACTGTCAGATAGTTCTGCTAGTTTTTTCGCACGCTCCCACATACACGAGTACTTGCCAATCGAACTCTCGTCCGACCCGCCACAATCCGCCAGCCAAGCGCGCTCTTTAGCCTTCGCCGTGTCCTCAGAAGCCTTCCGCAGCTCCTCGGCCGCACGCTCTAAATCATCTGATGTGCCTTTAATGGCATCGGTCGAGATCTCGGACCCCTCGAGCGCAGCGAAGTCCGACTCGGATGTCTTGGGCACGGCAAGCGCCGTACCGGTATAGGTCACACTATCGGTATCCTGCGCCGACACCGCCTGCGTGGCACGCGCGGCGATCAGATACGGCAGAGCCGTCTCGATTTTCTGTAAGCCTTCCGATGCGCTTTTGGCAAACTTGTTGCGCGTTTTAATGATCTCAATCCCGGTGTCGACCATATTGCCGGCAACTGGTTCGGCACCCGGGATGAGGATGGCGACCAGGCCCGTCCCGATCGTGGCAAACCCCGCTAGGCCCAAACTCAAGATGCTCGCATCCACCACCGTGGCAGCCGTGTGATAGGACGACACCACATTGGCGCCTGCCAGCGCGCCGCTATCGGCAGCCACCTGGGTGTCCCCCGCGCGCGACATGCTCCATATCGCCGCCGTCGACGAAAACAGCAGCGTGAGCACCACCAAGATGACCACCGCAGAGGAAAGCGTGGTGTAGGCACCGTCTTCGATAAACAGGTCGATACCGGCTCGACCCATAAAGCCGCCTCGCTTGCGATGGCAGCTCGGACGGCGCGTCAAAACGCGTCTAGACCAGAAACGCTTAATCCCATGCAGCAATCCACGAATCATAATCTCCCTCCAGCCATTCGGGACGTGATTGATACGAGACATCGACCTTGAGCTCAACGTAGCCGCCCTCGGCGGTACCACCCATAGCCTGCGCAAACGCACCGATCACAGGCAACGGCTTGACCTCGCCGGAAACGGACACGGACGAGACGCCGCCCGCATCGGCCCGGCTAAGCTCGACATCCCACGACAACGGCCCGCCGGCATGAAAGATCGAAACGTTGGGCACTGCGGCAAGCCGGCGGCGGGTGAACTCCTTAAGATCGTCGTCCTCCGCCGTCGTCGTGGTCATGAGCCGCGCGGTCTCGGCGGCGGCAGACTCCATGACCGCGCGCGTATAAAGCAGGCACACCGGTTGCAGTGCGAGAAGGATGAGCGTCAGAAACGTCGGCAGCAAAAAAGCGGCCTCGACCGTAGACTGCGCCCGGTCCTCGCGCGCGATATCAATACAACGCGATGTCCTTAGCGCCCGCAGCGGCGTCGATAACCGACGTCGAGGTAACGCCATGGGATGCCGCCCGCTCAACCAGCGCTGCCAAGCGCCCATCGGTGCCAGCACGCCAAAGCCCCGCAATCGCCAGCACGATCGATAACAGCGCCACCGTGACGATGGCGTATTCGACCGTCGCCTGGGCAGATTCCTCGCGCAGGACGTCATGCATTTCACGACCCCTCCTTTGAGCTTATTGTTTGCGGGGCCAGGCGCACCGCGCGCAGACGACACGAAGCATCGCCAGTATCCGCGGCAACCGTCACCATATCGACCCAGCCGCGCCCATCGCGCACAATGGCGCCCCATACGTTACCCTTAATATCGAGATAGCCGCTCAGGGCGAGCTGGGCCGTTGGCACCTCGCGGTAGGCGCGTAACATATCCGCCGCTGCCTCGGTCATCGGTCGGTCCTCGGACCATGCAAGCCGGACCGCAATCGCGTTGTCCTCAGGCGAATCCGTCGCAGTGCCAAACCGCTTGTCGAGCATCCGCAGAAAGGTTTGCGCCGTGACAGCGACATCCGAATCGTCCGCATCTCGCATCTCATCTTTTTGAGACGCCACCGTCGAATCTGAGCCCGAATCGAAGGCGGCCCCAGGACGCTGCTGCCGCGCGGCGTTTAGCCCCCAAACCGCCACTGCCACCGCCACAACCACACAGGCAAACACCAGCAGTGCGCCGGCAGGCCGCCTACCCTCTACAGGCTGTTGATGCCCTCGCTGATAGCGTTCCATAGATCTTGGACCTTGCCCTTAAATGCGACAATGGCAATGATGGCGATCACCACGAGCACGCCGACCAAGATGGCGTATTCGGTGGTGCCCTGCGCACTCTCCTCCTGCAGTAGCTCCCCGGCATGCTGGCGAGCGCGAATTGACTGGCAAACAGCCCAGCTCCAGATCTTGCCAGCAACGTCAGTCATCGTGTTCATGTATTCCTCCCTACATCATCCCGCCTGCTCCCAACAGCGGGCCCAATATGGACAGAAGCAACGCCGGCAAGATGAGCGTGCCGGTGGGAATCAGCAGCTTGACGGGCGCACGCTCGATCTCGCGCTCGACCGCGGCGCGATGAGCCGCACGGATCTCGCGACTTTGAGCGGCCAGTGTCTCGGCAAGTGGGGCACCCAGGGCGAGCGCCTGCCCCACCGTGATGGCAAAGGTCTCGAGCGCTCGCACGTCCAGGTCGCGTGCGGCGGCCAACAACTCGTCCTCACGCGTGCCCACGCCCACCTGCCACGCCATGCAGGCCCGCTCAAGTCGAAGAGCCAGCACTGACCGGCGGTTGGCGCAGAAAATCTCAAGCGCCGCATCAAACGAAAGACCGGCCGAAAGACCCAAGCGCACAACATCGATCATCTCGGACACTTCGCCGAGCGATACTCGCGCCGGGCCGCCCGCTCCAACCGCGCCCTTCATTCGCGCGGCCAGAGCATCGACCACCGAGCGACCCGCGGCAGCGACCAGCACCGCCTCGCGCTTGCAGGCCTCTGCGATCTTGCGTGCATCCGCCCGATCCAAACCCGTCGCGACAAATACACTCAGAGCGCACAGGCAAGCCGCAACTGCAACCGGGGCGCTCATAGCTTCACCCGCATAATGCGCCGGATAACCACCAGGGCAACGGCGTTGAGGGCAAGACCCAGCACCACAGTGCCCGCGCCGGCAGGCGTCGCAAGACCGCGACGAAAATCTGCCGAAAGCAGCGCCAACACCGCGCACATGCCCGTCGGCATCGCCGCGACCATATGCGCAGACATGCGAGCCTGCGACGTCTTAACATCCAGGCGGCGCTTGAGCTCAATGCGCTCCCCCACCATGCTCGACGCCTCGGACAGTAAGTCGGCAAGCGGAGCACCGGTGCGCTGAGACACCTTAAGCGCCAAGGTCACAAGCGAAAGGCCAGGGGCGTCGATGCGCACGAGCAAGTCATCGAGCGCGTCGGTCGCCGAGATGCCACAATCGATTGCCGCCGCCACCCGCAAAAACTCGGTATGCACCGGTTCTTGCGCATGAGCGCCCACAAAGCGCATGCCCTGGGCCAGTGAATGTCCCGAGGCAAGCGACATGGAAAGTGCGGTAAACGCCTCGGGCATGGCCTCTTCTGCATCGTGTTGCTCGCGCCGGCTCTCAAAGCCATCCCGAGCGGCACCAACGGCAAACGGAGCAACAAGTCCCAAGGCAAATCCGAGGGGCGATAACGACACCATCGTTAGCAAAACGCAGCAGACACCGCTCGATAGCAGCAGAAACGCCAAACGCCCCGAAGCATCCTCGATCGCGAGGCCAAGGCGACGCGCCGGAGCCAGCGATGCCCACGAACGGGCGATCTTTTTCAGCAGATCGTTTTCCACCAGCTCACGCGGCAGCTTCTCTGCCACCGTCTCGAGCGTCTGACGCGCCAGCTCCGCCGGCGGTACCTGCGGCACACGAGGTTCCGCCCCGCACGCCGTCGCAACAGAAAACCCTGCCAAACCCCCTACGACGAGGGGCACAGCGACCTCCATTCGTCCACCTCCTCTTGTGTGAGCGTCCCCGACCGCAGGCCTTCTGCGATAAACGGCGGCTCGCGGTCAAGCTTCCAGGTGCGCTCGGCGGCATCGAAAGTCACATAGCGCTCGAGCTCTACGCCGCCCGACGCGGCGCGACGCACCCCCGAATACGAGGAGACGAAACGCCTGCCATCGGCGTGGCGCTCGGACATCACGATGCCGTCGAGCGCCATGGCAATCTGCTCCTCGATGAGCTCGCTCGGCAGATCGATGCCATAACGTGCAAGCAACGTCAGACGCACCACGGTCTCCTGTTCTGAACCCGCATGAAGTGTCGTGAGCGACCCGTCGTGGCCCGTGTTCATGGCCTGCAACATGTCGCAGCACTCGGCACCGCGCACCTCGCCCACCACGATGCGGTCGGGGCGCATGCGCAGAGCATTGGTCACCAGGTCGCGGATCGTCACCGCGCCCTCGCCCTCAATTGAAGCCTCGCGCGCCTCTAGACGCACCACGTGCGGATGATGCGCAAACTTGAGCTCGGCAGAGTCCTCGATCGTCACGATGCGCTCGCCGGTGGAAATCTCACATGACAACGCGTTGAGCAGGGTGGTCTTACCAGATCCCGTGCCTCCCGCAACCGCCAGGTCCTGTCGCAGCGACACCGCGCACGACAACAGCTGCGCATACCAAAGCGGCAGCGACCCCAGCCCCACAAGCTCGTCCAGCGAGCAGATGCGGTCCGAGAACTTTCGGATGGTGAGAATCGGTCCGTCAATCGCCACAGGCGGAATCACCGCGTTGACGCGATAGCCCGTTTTGAGGCGGGCGTTGACGATGGGGCTGCGCTCGTCGATACGGCGGCCAAGTGGCGAGATGATGCGGTCGATAAGCACACGGATCTGCTCATCATCCTCAAACGCATGCTCGATGGGGTGCAAGACGCCGCCGCGTTCAAAGAAAGCCGAGCGGCAGCCGTTAATCATGATCTCGGTAACGGTGTCGTCCTCGATGAGCGGCTGCAACGGCCCCAAGCCCACCACGTCATCCAAAATCTCGTCGATGATGGTCTCGCGCTCGGGCGTCGCGAGATCGGTCGGCTCCTCAACATTGAGCGCCGCCTCCACCGCAGGACGCAATTCCGAGCGGGCAAGTGCCGGGTCGACATAGGCGCTGATACGCGCCACTTCGTCGTAACCCATGCGGTCCATCACGGCGCGCTTGGTGCGTCGTTTCACCGCGCGGCGACGCCCCGCATCTACAGGCGCTGCCGCCGCTGCAGCGCCGGCAGCCTTAATCCTCGTTTGCAGGCTCATCGCTGATCACCCTCGCGCGACCAGGGAAGGCGGATACGCGGGCGTTCGGTACGCGTTGCACGGTCGGCGACCATATCGCTCCAAGGGCCGACGGCGCACCCCAGTTCCACGAGCATCTCGCGCGTGGCCTCGCGCACGCTGGTCGCAAAAGCGCTCGTCTGACCCACTGCCTCGTCGGCGCGCCCAAACGCCATGAGCGCGGCGAGATCCTGCCCGCCATCGGCGATACGAATCTTGGAGCTCAACGCACAGGCAATCTCAAAGCGCATGGCGACGTCCTCGTCTGCCCCGCGCGCACCGAACCGGTTGAACACGGCGCTCATGCGCGTGCGCGGCACACCTACTCGACTTGCCAGTTCAATGACGCGCGACGCCGATGTCGCGGACGACACCGCCGCATCGCCAACGACCAGGCAACGGTCGCTCGCCGCCACCGCAGCCGCCACGGCATCGCCCCAAAAGACCGAGGTATCGATAAAGACCACGTCGGATTCGCGACGCAGGACATCAAGCAGTAGCTCCACCGGACGTGCCATGAGCTCGGCTTGCTCGGGCGCCGCGACGGGACCCCAGAGCGTAACGCCCGGCGCCACGCGCATCGATGCGGCTACGATATCCGGCTCGGTGAGCGTGCCCGCCGCCGACGGCTCGATAAGTGCCGCCATATCGCGCGGAGCATCGACGCCTAACAAGTCGTAAAGGTTTCCAAACATCAGGTCCAGGTCGAGCACGGCGGCACGCAAGCCCAACAGCGACGATGCGTGTGCCATGGTGGCAACGATCGTCGACTTGCCGCAACCGCCCGAACCCGAAATGGCGCAGATGACCGGAGCTCGATGCGGCGGAGCGGCAGCGTCTGCCGGCGGCATCGGAGGCGGCGGGGCGGGCGTCGGTGACAGCGTCCCCGTCTCCTCCGCCGCAACTACACGCTGCGTCCAGGCCGGCATGGCAGCTTGTTCGGTCTGCGAGGCAGGCTCGTTCTGCGCAATCTGCTCATGCTGCATCAGCGACAACTCGCCGCACCCGGCAAAGCCCTCAACTTCGTCGAGTTCATCCGCCAGATTCACGCCGTGCACGTATCCCATATCTACAGCCGGAGAGTCGCCAGCATGCTGCGCCGGCCCTTCAGCGTCATCGCATACAAGGGGGTTCCGGGGGCGCCGACCATGCTCGGCTTCCGCTTTTCCATAATCATCAACACGCGGGCCTCTTGTAGCGCGAGGCACCCCGGGTTCCCTATCAACAAAAGCATCGGGCTCAATCGTCATGCGCCGATCGGAATCAACCGCTCCCTCGCCCGCTCGCCCGTTGCCGCATATACTGTGCGCAGCGATGACCTCGGTCGCCCCCGCGCGAAACAGCCCCTCGATATCCGACGGATCGAGCGTTTCTATCAACACGACCACGCGACTCACGCGGCCTTCGGCCGTCAGGCGCGCAACAGTCTTGCGCACATCTTCGGTATCGAACAGAGACGCCGCGATGATGGCAGCTCCGCGGCGCGACGGAAACGCCCGCGCCATGGAAACCAGTCCGTCCAGGTCACCCACGCGAAGCACCTGTGCACCCGTATCACGACCCTCGACTTCCCGCTGCAACAGCCCGTAATCGCCGCACGCGCAGCACGCAAGCCAGATCGCCTTCATCACTCGTCGCCTCCGCTCTTTTTGCCGCGCGCCGTGGCGGGAATCGTCAAGCTGACCGTTCCCTTGCCCGATGCCCCCAGCAGTTCCTTGACGTCTTCGGGGTCAGCCGCCAGCGTCACCCATTCGATCTTGCCCTCGCGCGTGGCACCGGAATCCTCACTGGTATCGATCACGTACGCGCCGCACAGCCGATCGGTTACGCCGTCTTTTTGCACATACACATCCACGTAGCTGCCCACGCCCGTAGCACCGCCGACCGAGTGCTCGGCATCGACCGCCACCGAAACGGCGACCTTGCCCTTAGGCACCTCGAGCTTGTGGCTCTCGGCCTTGGTGTAGACATTGCAGATCACGGCGTTTTTGGGAATACGCGAAGTCGTCACGTCGCCGCGCACCTGGCGCAGCTCGGTCGCCGCGTCACGCGGCAGCAGACTTGTCAACCATTCCTGGGTTATGACATTGGTCTCATCGAGGGTCTCGCCCACATCGATATCGCGCGCCGCGACGCATACCTCGACGCGATCGCCACCGTACCTGGCCAAGGTCTCAGCCTGGACCTGTTCGGCTTGCGAGCGGATCGACGAGCCGTAAACCATACAGAGCAGAGCAGCGAGCACGCCCGCGACCAGACTGATGGCGATGCGCTTGCTCTTGTTCACGGCCGCTCCTCTCATGGCAGTGCCGGGCGAATGCCCGTACCACCATTGTCTGGGCGGTCAGAGTGCAAAGCGCCGCAATCGCGATCTTGGTTTTCGATGTCAAACCAATCGCTGACCAAAAGCTGACCAGCCCGTCAAGCTCGTGGCAAGGTTTTGGTCAGCACGTCAGCAAACTGCATGTTTCGAGGCTTTTCCGCAGCAAAAAAGCCGTCTCCCGAACAGTTGGGAGACGGCTGTCATAGGAAAAATCAATTACAGATGGACATCGGGATCGAGCATTTGAGCACTCACGCGCATGGATGACGCCAAGTTTTGGAACGTTTCCAGACGCAGACTGTCGATCTGCCCGGCGTCCTCGGCCTCGCGAACGGCGCAACCCGGCTCATGGGTATGCGTGCAGTCGCCAAACCGGCACGCGCGCGATGCCTCGACAATCTCGGGGAAGGCGCGCGCCAGACCCCGCTCGTGACCCACGAGCGGTAGGCTGCGCAGGCCCGGGGCATCGGCGATCACGCCGGCGTCGCCCGGCAGTGTCACCATCACGCGCGCAACGGTAGTGTGACGGCCCTGGTCGTCGCGTTCGCGCACACCGCCGGTCGCCAACGTATCGTGGCCCAGCAGTGCATTGAGCAGCGTCGACTTGCCGGCACCCGACTCGCCCAGAATCATGGCGCAGCTCCCGGCAGGCACGCAGGCACGGACCTCGTCCAGGCCGCGGCCCTCGGCAGAAGACGTCACGATCACGCGCACGTCCGGGCCCACTAGGCGGCGCACGCGGTCCAGATCGCGCTCGAGCTCCTCGGCATCGCAGCGGTCAGCTTTGGTGAGCACCACCACCGGCTCGGCATCGCAGTCGAGCGCCAACACCAGCGAGCGCGCCACGCGGTCGAGCAGCACCTCACCGGCACCGAGCGCCTGCACGATTAGCACGCTATCCACGTTGGAGCAGAGCACCTGGCGCTCTCCACGGGCACGGCCGCGCCAACGCTCAAAGCTCGTACGGCGCGGCAGAACGCACTCAATCACGCCCATATCGTGCCCGGGAGCGCGGCGCACCGCCACACGGTCGCCCACGGCAGGCAGCAGGACCTCGTCCTCGCCGCGCGACTTGGCAAACCCCACGGCATGCTCGGCGCGGAAGGCATCATCGGCAGTCGCCACCAGCGGAAACCCGCGATCCAAGCGCACCACGGCGCCAAGCTGCATCTGCTCGGGCTCCTCGGCATGTGCGCAAAAGTCGTCAAATGCCGCCTGCTGAGCTTCATCGACCGGCAGGTCATCGAACGCCGGAACATCCTGCAGCGCGTCGAGTCCCGGCACGTTTGCCAGCAGCTCCTCGGCTGATGCGGGGGCCTCGGTCGCAAGCTTCCGACGACGATCGCGCTTAGCCCGCGCCCCCGTCGTCTTTTTCTTCGCCTTAGCCTTAGCCTTGCCCACAAGCGCCTCCCAGCACCATAAATCACAACTGAGCAGGTATTTTAAATCAAATAGATCTGGCCGGGCAAAGCCCGACCAGCTCACAAACTTTCCCTCAGCCCTTTATCATCCGCGCGGGAGAAAAGCCAGCAAGGATACCGCAGGGCCCGCCCCGGAAGCCCTTTCTCCCGAACGATTCCACAGCGCGAAGCGCGAGGACCAGTGAGGGAGAAAGGGCGTGGGGCGGGCCCGGACGAGTGCGCTACTCTTTCTCCACCGCGCGCATGATCGCCTTGTAGATCTCCATCAGCGGGATGATCAGGAAGGCCAGGCCCAGGGCGGCGACAACGCCCTTGAGCTCGAGCGTCACGGGGCCAAAGAACATCTCGGCAAGCGTCGGCTGCACGGTCACAATCACCGTCAGCACCAGCGCCAGCGCAGCCGAAGCCCACAGCCACTTGTTCTGCTTCTTCATGCTAAACAGCGACACACGACGGCTGCGCATATTGAAGCAGTGGAAAATCTCGACCATGTTGAGCGTGATGAACGCCATCATCACGCCTTCCTCGTCGGCATTGCCGGCGATCATATCGGCGATGTGGATGTAGCCCATGTCAAAGTACACGCCCACAAAGAAGCTCGCCAGCACCAGCACGGTGATGATCAGGCCCTGGACCACGCAGTCCAGGCCCATGTGACCGGCAAAGACGCCGTCCTTGGCGTTGCGCGGCTTGCGCTTCATGATGTCGCCCTCGGCGTCCTCCATGCCCAGCGCAAGCGCGGGGAAGCAGTCGGTGACCAGGTTAACCCACAGCAGCTGCACCGGCTGGAAGATGGTAAAACCGATAAGCGTGGCAATGAACACCGAGAACACCTCGGCAAGGTTAGCCGAAAGCAGGAACTGGATGACCTTGCGGATGTTGTCGTAGATACGACGGCCCTCTTCGCAGGCACCGATGATGGTGGCGAAGTTATCGTCGGCAAGTACCATGTCGGCGACGTTCTTGGTAACGTCGGTGCCAGTGATGCCCATACCCACGCCGATGTCGGCGCGCTTGATGGACGGGGCGTCGTTGACGCCGTCGCCCGTCATGGCGACGATCTGGTCGCGCGACTTCCAAGCCTCGACGATGCGGGTCTTGTGCTCGGGCTGGACGCGGGCGTACACGCCGTAATCCTCGATGTGTGCATCGAGTTCCTCGTCGCTCATGCGGTCGAGGTCGGCACCGGTGATAGCCTGGCTGCGATCGGCGACGATGCCCAGCTGCTTGGCGATGGCCACGGCGGTGTCGATGTGGTCGCCCGTGATCATGACGGTGCGGATACCGGCGTCGTGCGCCTCGCGGATAGCGTCGGCCACCTCGGGGCGGACCGGGTCAATCATGCCGGACAGACCGCAGAAGACCAGGTCGTGCTCGAGCGCAGCGGGGCTGCAGTCGGCGGGAACCTCGGTGTAGGTGCGGCTCGCCAGCGCCAGCACGCGCAGGGCCTCGTCGGCCATGGCCTTGTTGGCGGCCACGAGCTCGGCACGACGCTCCTCGGTCAGCGGGACGACCTTCACACCGTCATAGATATGGGTGCACAGGCCGATCACCACGTCGGGCGCGCCCTTGGTGTACTGCTCGTACTCGCCGTCCAGGGTCTCGACGACCACGGACATCATCTTGCGGCCCGAGTCGAACGGGGCCTCGCCCACGCGCGGGTGTTCGGCAGTCAGACCAGTGAGGCCCGCCTTGCCGGCATCGTTGACGAGCGCGCACTCAGTCGGCTCGCCCACGGCCTCGCCCAGCTCCTCGTCCCACTGGGCATCGGAGCAAAGGGCCATACCGGCCAGGAACTTCTCCTTAGGCGCGGCGAGCTCGTGCTTGACGACGGTCATCTTGTTTTGGGTAAGGGTGCCGGTCTTGTCGGAGCAGATGGTCTGCGTGCAGCCGAGGGTCTCGACGGCAGAGAGCTTGCGGATAATCGCCTGGCGCTTGGCCATCTTGGTCACGCCGAGCGACAGCACGATGGTCACGACGGCGACCAGGCCCTCGGGGATGGCAGCGACGGCGAGCGAGACGGCGACCATAAAGGTATCGAGCAAGGCAGTCGGGTCGGTAAGGACGTTGCCCACGCCGTGGCGGAGGATATCGACGCCAAAGATCACGATGCAGATGACGATCACCATAATGGTGAGGATGCGGCTGAGCTCGGCAAGCTTCACCTGCAGCGGCGTAAGCTCTTCCTTGGCCTCGGCCAGGGCGCCGGCAATCTTGCCCATCTCGGTATCCATGCCGGTACCGACTACGACGGCGCGGCCGCGACCGTACACCACGGTAGAGCCCATGTAGCACATGTTCTTGCGATCGCCGAGCGGCACGTCATCGGTGCCCGCGGCAAGCTCAATCACGTTGGCGTGCTTCTCTACGGGCACGGACTCGCCGGTGAGTGCGGCCTCTTCGATCTTCATCGTGGCGCTCTCGAGCACGCGGCAGTCGGCCGGGACGGAATCGCCCGCCTCGAGCATGATCACGTCGCCGGGCACGAGCTCGGCGCTCGGCAGGTGCACGAGCTTGCCGTCGCGCAGCACCTTGGACTGCGCCGCGCTCATCTCTTGCAGGGCCTCGAGGGCCTCCTCGCTCTTGGCCTCCTGGACCACGCCCAGCACCGAGTTGACAATAACGACGAACATGATGATGGCGACATCGGCAAA
>USMH01000007.1 GCA_900555745.1 uncultured Collinsella sp. | reverse complement strand
TGCATGTAGAACGGCTGGGCCATATACATGCCATCGAGCCAGATCTGGTTGGGATAGACGGCCTTGTGCCAAAACACGCCTTCTTTGGTGCGCGGCTGGGTCTCGAGCTGGCGGTAGATGGTGTCCATGGCGGCACGGTACTTGGGCTTGCCCACCAGGTCATAGAGCTTGTAGAGGGTCTTGCCCGCATTGACGTTATCGAGGTTGTACTCCTGCGGGTTGTAATGCTTGATGGTACCGTCGTCCTGGACAAAGAAATCGATGTAGTCATCGGCAAAGGTCAGGTAGCGCTGCTCACCCGTGATCTCGTACAGCTCGATGAGCGCCTTGATCATGCAGCCGTCGATATAGTTCCAGGTGTTCTCCTTGCCGGCGCGAATCTTTTCGATATTCCAAACCGGCGCCTGCGGCGTAGAGGTTTCGATCAACTGCTCGATATAACGGTCCAGGATTTGATTGCAACCCATTGCTGTCCCCTCTGACATAAACGATAGGTGAACGTTACCCCTAGTGTAACGCGAACGGGGAATATAGGGTGAACGTTAACCCTATATTCCCCGCAAACGGCAGACTTTTAGCGGCAAACGGCGGTGAGACCCGCGGCGATGCGATGCGCCAGGCGCTCATAGCCGGCAGGACTGTAATGCAGACCGTCCGGCATATAGAGCTCGCGGTGCTCCGGCAAAAACGGGCTGATGCCGCTTTGCGCATACAGGTCAATCACCGGAACGGAGTAACGGTCACAGACCTCCAGCATCGCTCGCACGTAGGCGTCTTGCGTCAGACCCAAATGGTTCGCCTCATCGCTTGCCGGGATATCCTTCTCGTGCTTACCACTCGTCTTGCATGGCGTCATAAACACGAGCTTTGCCTGAGGTGAGCGCGCCGTGATGGTTCGGATCAGATAGTCGACCGCACCATAGAACTCATGCGCATCGGTGCTGCCCAACTCGCCAAGCGGCACGTTGCGGCTAAAGTCGTTAACGCCGCCAAAGACAACATAGACATCGGCCGCATCGTCGATGCCGTCCAAGCGCTCGACAAATGAATCGGTACGGTCGGCCTTGATGGCGATACGCGAACCCTTGATGCCAAAGTTCTCGACGACTGCACCTCCCAGCAACGCGCCCAGATGCGAAGTCCAAGAGATGTCGTTGCCGCCTGCGCCGCATCCGTTATCCCCCCATGTGGTCGAATCGCCAAAGCAGCAAATGGTCGATTCACTCAAACTCTTCGTTTCCATAATCTTCTCCTCATCCGCCCATCGGCAGTCATACAGGAATGTACCGTTTATTCGCAGCATGCCGAGGGGCTATGCACGGGCGCATTCCGCAACGTGCGAATCGAGCCATTCGATATCCTCGACAAGATGTGCCACGCCCAAATGGTGTTCACCCGGACACACCTCGTGCCGCAGGCCATCTCTGCGACCCAGCAACTTGTAGGCATCGCGCACGATCTCGAGCTGCTCGTCAACATTTTTCAGCCCGCGCGAACCGTTCAGATGATCCTCTTCGCAGCTTTGTACTAACAACGGGCGCGGCGCAATAAGCGAGGCAATATCGCCCATGTCGAGCAAGCGCCAAAGTCCGGGTGTGTAGTTGCAGCTGCAATTGCCGTTGAGGTGCAGCAGCGAATCATCGACACCGTACAGGTAGCCCGAGACAAACGCCTTGCATACGCGTGGGTCGAGCGCCGCCAGATACAGCGTCATGTATCCGCCGCCCGAAAAGCCAAAACAGCCCAGGTCGTCCATGGCAATGTCGCCGCGCGCCTCTAGGTAATCGATCAGACGCATGTTATCCCAGGCGTTGAGGCCCGCAACGGTAAGTCCCAGCGGCTCGGCCATGCGCGCCTGGTTTAGGCACGTGCCGCGCAGAAAGCTGTTCTCGTCATCGCCCTGACCCTTCCAGTCACGACGGTATCCCCAACCGCGTGCGTCGGGGCAGACGGTCACGTAACCCATACGCGCCAAACGCAGACCGTAGTCGTAATTGAACTTACGCACAGCATCATCGACCGCCGGCACGCCCGTCACGCCCGCAACACTTGCGGCGCCTGCTCCCTGATGGCCATGCGGGCAGATATAGCAACGCTTAAGCCCCCGTCCATCAAGCTTCGGATGAGACGGCTCCAACAGGTAAAACGGCATCCACACATCGTGCTCAACCTGCAGCATCGCATGAGTACGCACAATGCCGCCGGCAACCCGCACGCGGCTGAGCTCACGAATCTCAATCGGGACGCGGTCCATAAGCGAAAGGCCCAAAACATCGTACAGACGAGTCCTGGTCGCAATCTTCCATGCCTCAAAATCTGCAGGAGTCTTGCCCGTAAAAGCAGCCGAACGCCCCTCGCGCTTCAGCCGGGCACGCAGCGCAGGTTCGTCTTCGCAGTACGTCTCGATGTGCACGGTGCGGCCGTTGGCAGACAGTTCAGCCGTCTCAACCGCATCACCGTCGCCGCCCTCGGGATCCCAGCCATCCCCACCGGCAAGCACCTGCTCTCGAGCGTACCCGGCGGCAGCCATCACATCGAGTTTATTCGCCCACGGCACCCAGCCGGTAGTATCGCCCGCCGGCCCATGCAGGATCGCGCCAGCATACTGCGCGCAGTTGTGCGCCGCCGGTTTATTCCAATCCCACCAGCCTTCGCGCTTGATATGTCGCCCCAGCCAACAATCGATCAGCGCAGTTTGCGCCCATTCGCGCCAAGGACGGCCCAGGTAGACCGAATCCGGCGCCACACCATCCGGTGCTGTAAACGAACAGCCGTGGAACACAAATCCGTACGGCTCGCCTTCGGGCGTCGACGCCGCCGTCACGTAGCCGTTCACGTCCATATCGCGGTTGAGCGAGCGAATCTCGCACCCCTCAAAGTAGGCACGCGCGCCGCCAAAGATAAAGTCGACATCGCCCTCGATCCGGCAACGTCGAAAATACTGGCGCCCCACCCGGCGCGGCGCATACTGTTTGGGTCCTATAAACCCGCCCGGTTTGGCCTCATGCGGCGGCAGCGGACCCAAAAACAGCGTGTCTTGGTGTCCCTTAATGCAGCAGGCATCGACAACCAGACGGTCGCCATCGGCATACAGGGCAATCGCTTGACCGACCTCGCGCCCATCGCCCGCATCGTTTACGATCGTGAGGTTCTCGAGCCGTACGTCGTCGGCATCGACCAAAACGGTATAGGTCCTAAACGTGCCGAGCGTGCCGTCGACGCCCGAGCCGTCCTCCGAAGGCATCTTGGCACCCAGGCTGCCCACGATACGCACGCTGTCGGCCGTCTCTCCCTCAATCGTCACATGCGAGCGATGAATCTCGACCCGCTCGCAATACTCGCCCAGATCGACGCGAATCATCACCGGTTGCTCGGCATCCGGATAGAGCTGATCGGCTGCCGCCAAGGCATCGGAAATCGTTGGATACGCTCCTGCCGCAGCCCTCGAAACGCGCAGCGTATAGATACTTTCGCTCATCGTCCATCACGCTCCCATGCAACGAACTGTTCAGGCCAGCCCTGAACCTGTGGCTGAATATGCTCGGCGCAGCCCTTAAATGCCGTTTGGGCCGTGGCGAGCGACGCCCCATGCTTTCCATGCGGAAAGACATGTAGGCTAAAGCCAATCCCGTGGTCGGCAAGAGCCTGCGCAAGAAGGAGGCTATTTTGAACTGGTACCGATGCATCCTCGGCGGTATGCCACAAGAACGTACGGGGGAAGCCATCGCCCACCATATTCTCGATCGACAACTTTTGAGCCAAAGCGCCATCGGCACCCGTTAGGTGTTCAAACGAACCACGATGAGCATAGGCCCCCGAGCTTACGACCGGATAGCCCAAGCAAAGTGTGTCAGGCCGAATCGACTCAGGCGATGCCGAAATCGACTCTGCAAGCCAGGGTTGGTCCCAAAGCGCCCCGAGCAAGCCAACTAGATGCCCACCGGCCGAAAAACCCATGACCGTAATCCGATCAGGATCGACACAGTACTCTGCCGCATGGCTTCGGACGGTATCGACCGCCCGCGCGAGTTCTTGCAATGCCAGCGGATAGACAGCCGGAGCAACCGAATAGTTCAGTACAAACGCTTGGTAGCCCATCGCCAACAAACGGAGCGCTACCGGCTCGCCTTCGCGCGGCGAAACGTGATCGTAGCCGCCTCCTGGCACGACCACAACTGCAGGCAGCGGTTTTAAAGCATAAGCATCTTCGGTCGGGGCAAAAACATAAGACGTAATCGTGGCAGACGAGCCATCGACCCCGACAGGAATCGTTTTATTGAGCATGTATTCCCTTTCACCATGATGCGTAGCGCAGCGCACACGGCCGTATCGCACAAGGGCTGCATTGCCGATCTATCCGACAATGCAGCCCTGGTCATCAACCCGAGTTAGGAACGGACAACCTTGTCGACGTTCTGGAGCTGCAGCTCCTCGCCGTCCTGGCCCTCGATCACCACATTTTGCAGGTCGAGTACCTTGACGTTTTGCGCGATGATGCCCTGGCGCACCATCGGCTCCACACCACAGGCCATGGCCGGAACAAAGGGCTCGGCATCCGGCGCGAAGGTCACGTGGACATCCTGGAACGTCAGGCGCGTTACTTTGCTCTCGGGCAGGCCTGTGATGTAGGCAGCGGCAGCATGGCAGTTGGTAGCCTCGATATCACAAAACGTCGTGGCGCCAAAGCCGGGCGTGCGGTCGTCGACGGGCAGCGCCTCGCGAGACTGCACGTAATCGGTCTTGCCGTCCTTGTCGCAGAAGTAGAACGAATTGACCACGAAGGGCGTGAGCACCTCGTCCATGCGAATGTGCTCAAAGGTAATGCCCTCGTTGACGGCATCCTTGCCGCGTCCACGGCGGGTCTTGACGCGCAGGCCGCGGTCGGTGCGCTCAAAGAGGCACTTGCTCACGGTAAGGTCCTTGATGCCGCCGGCAGCCTCTGAACCCAGGACCACGGCGCCGTGACCATCGTGCATGTAGCAGTGAGAGATCAGCACGTCGTGCGTAGCGGGGCGAAGCTCGGGCTCAATGCCCAGCTTGCCGCTCTTGATGGCGATGCAGTCGTCGCCCACCGAGAACTGACAGCCAAGGATGCGGACAAAGCCGCAGCTCTCGGGATCGAAACCGTCGGTGTTGTGGGAGTTCTTGGGACCCTCGATCGACAGGCAAAGCGCGTCGACATGCTCGCACAGGACGGGATGGATATTCCACGCCGGGCTGTTGCGCACGATAAAGCCGGCAAGGCTCACGTTTTGGCACTCGGACAGGAAGATCATGCGCGGACGGGCGACCTCGCGGCCCTCCTCGGGACAGAAGATGTTCTTAAAGTCCTTGTTCCACCAGTTGTCCTCGGCAAAATCGGTCTGACCGTCAATCGCGCCGCGACCATAGATGCACACGTCGTGCACGCCCAGACCCGTAAAGGTAGAACAGTAGGTCGAGAAGCTCTCCCCCTCCCAGCGGCCCAGGGGCAGCATATCGGTACCGGCATAACCGGCACCCTCGTTGCCCGTGACCGTACCCGGAATGTAGGCAAGCGCGGCACGATCGTGGCGGGCCAGCAGCACCGCCCCCTCGGCGAGCTCGATGTTGATATTGCTCTTAAGGAAGAGAGACTTGATGCGATAACTACCGGCGGGGATCAGCACGCGGCCACCCTTGGGGCAAGCCATGATGGCAGCCTGGATGTTGGTGGTGTCGTCGTGCTCGGCATCGCCCTTGGCGCCACAGTCGCGAACGTTGATGGTAAAGGGCTCAGCCGGCGTGGTGACACCTACGCTCAGCTCACGCTCGCCACAGACAAAACGGACCAGGTTGCGCTTGCCGGGGGTCAGGCCGTCGACATAGGTCTCGACCGTATTCGTGGTACCGGCGGGCTCGTCGTTGACAAAGATCTCCCACGTATCGGCGCAGGTAAAGTAACCGCCGTCGTCAAGCTCGATAACCGCCGCGCGCGCGTTGCGCCAGATAACGTTCGTCTCCATGGGTTTCTCCCTCAAAAAGATGCTCTAAAGGCAAATTGTACGCTGTTGAAAAAGGGCCGTGCCTGCCGGCGGAATTCCGGTGGCACGGCCCTGTGATTTGGACGATATGTCGGCCTTACTCGGCGGGGGTTACGCTACCGTCCTGGAAGCCAACGTTGTTGTGGGCAAAGCAGTCCTCGTACTTAAAGCCGGAGAGCTCCTCGCAAAGCGCCTTGACCTCGGGCTTGACGTCGGCCATCTTGCCGCCCTCCTTGACGCGGCGGATCTCGTCGCAAAGGACGTCGCACTGCTCCTTGTCAATCTTGATGCCGCGGGCAAGGACAGCCGCGAGCAGGAAGAAGCCGGCGCAGCCGATGAGCATGTAGCCGCAGATGTACAGAGGCACGGTGGCGGGCTGGGTCACGGCGTCGCTGTTGCCGGCGGTCTGAATGAAGCCGGAGGCAGCAAGGACGATGGCCCATGCGTTAACGGCGATAGCCTGGGCGATCTGCTGGCAGAGCTGCTGAGCGGAGCTGTAGATGCCTTCGCGACGACGCAGGGTGATGAGCTCATCGACATCGGGGATGTAGTTGAGCAGAACATCGGGCAGGTACTGGAAGCCGACGTAGAAGAACTTCCAGATGGCGAAGATGATGGGGTAGGCGATCATGGCGATGGCGACCGTGGAGGTGCCGTTGATCTGACCAAAGGCGAAGTAGTTGTAGGCGATGATGCACGCAGCGCAACCGACGTTGGCCAGGTACCAAGACTTGTGGAAGCCCTTCTTGGCCATGAGAGCGACCCAAATGGCGGTGCAGACGATAGCGACGACCTTGCCAGGCATCTCCATCACGGACTCGTAGGACTTAGGAATCTGCAGGCAGTAGACGATGAAGAAGGACAGGCAGGCAGACCAGCAGGCAGCAGCGAGCTTCGTGGAGACCTGTGCGTACAGGACCTTGCGGAAGGACTTGTTGCGGAAGGTGGAGATAACGTCGATGAAGAACTTCTTGATACCCTCGCCGACGCTCTCGATCTTCTCCTGAGCGACCTCCTCGGGGGTGTGCTCCCACGTGGACAGGTACACACAAAGCAGCGAGATTGCCATGACCGAAGCGTTGATCGTAGCGATGATGAAGTAGCTGAACGGGTTGGTCTCGCCGAAGGTGCCAAAGCCGAAGCCCACAAGTGCAGCCATCAGGAAGCCGGCGGCGTTACCAAAGAGATGCTTGTAGCCGGTGAGGTACGTACGCTCCTTAAAGTCGTCGGTCATCTCGATGGTAAGCGGCGACAGGTTGGCGGTGCAGAACGTGTACGCGACGTTGTAGATCAGGTACAGCACAAAGTAGTACGGGAAGCCAAACGGCGTAGCCACGAAGATGAGCGGCTCGGCGATCATCATCGGGATGGCCAGCAAGATCCAGAAACGACGACGACCAAAGATGCGGCCAATCTTGGTGGCATAGAAGTTATCGGCCACAAAGCCCATCAGCGGGCAAAGAATGGCGTTGACATAGATGGCAAACGAGCTGATCAGTGCAGCCTCGCCTGCGGACAGGCCACACTCCGTGGACAGGAACAGCACCATGTAGCTGTGCGTAAAGGTCAGGGCACCGGAATTGAGCATACCGCCCATACCAAAGCCCAAGCGCGTCCAGAATGTGATCTTACGCTTTTTTCCGATCTTATTAGTCATCGAGCTCCCTCTCTTTTCTCGATTGTCTTGCAGCAAGACATTGGAGTCCACACTGACATCTGTCTGCCCAGCGTTCAGGGTGAACGTTTAGTTAGATTATGCGCGATTCCTTACGAGAGGTGAACGTTCACTTGCATATTATCCCCGAACGGTCGATTTTTACCGCCGAACGGACACAATTGAGGCTCTAAGACCTATTGTCTGCTGGTAAATGTGCCATGCTGGACACCCATGAGATAGGTGAACGTTTATCGTATTTTCCTTTTTTCACTTAATCACAAAACGGAAACCCCGCCGGGAACACTCCCGACGGGGTCAATAACATCGCGCTATGCTTGGGCGCACTTGCCGCTACAAGCAGACGCCGTCCTTCCAGATGCTGATCTCGTGACAGCCACGACGCTCGGCACTCGTGAGCTTACCGCTCGCCGTCTCCAGCACCAGCTGGTACAGATCGTGAGCAGCCTCGTCGAGCGTGCGCTCACCCGTGGCAATCACGCCGGCGTTAAAGTCCATCCAGTTGGCCTTGTGGTCGCACAGACGCTGATTGGTGAACACCTTGAGCGTAGGCGCCGGCGCGCCAAACGGTGTGCCGCGGCCGGTCGAGAACAGAATCACGTGGCAGCCGGCAGCCGTCAACGCCGTGGTGGATACCATGTCGTTGCCCGGACCGCACAGCATGTTCAGGCCATGCTTAGTTGCCTGGCCGGCATACGGCAGCACGTCGACGATGGGGGCAGATCCGCCCTTTTGCACGCAGCCGCAGCTCTTGTCCTCGAGCGTGGTAATACCGCCGTCCTTGTTGCCGGGGCTCGGGTTCTCGTAGACAACCTCGCCGTGGCTAATAAAGTAGTCCTTAAAGCCATTGAGCATGTCGGAGGCGACGTTAAAGACCTGCTCGTTCTCGCAACGGTCGAGCAGGATGCTCTCCGCGCCAAACATCTCGGGCACCTCGGTAAGCACCGACGTGCCGCCGCGGGCGACGACCATATCGCTCACGCGACCGATCGTGGGGTTGGCGGTAATGCCCGAAAGACCGTCGGAGCCGCCGCACTTAAGACCAATAACCAGCTCGGAGGCCAAAATGGGCTCTCGCTTGGCTTGCTTGGCCAGGTCAGCCAGCTCGGCCAGAATCTTGTGGCCCTCGATTTGCTCGTCGGCTACATCCTGGCAGGTGAGAAAGCGAACGCGCTCGTGATCGAAGTCACCGAGCTCGTCGAGCACCTGCTGGTGCGTGCAGTTCTCGCAACCGAGCGACAGGAATAGCACGCCGGCCGCATTAGGATGACGCGAGAGCGCCACCAGCAGACGACGCGTCTGGGCATGGTCGGCGCCGGTCTGCGAGCAGCCAAAGGGATGCGGGAAGTAGTAAACACCCTCCAGCGAGCCATCGACCAGATCCTGGGCCTGCTCACACATGGCACGGGCGACTTCGTTGACACAGCCGACCGTGGGGATGATCCATAGCTCATTACGCGTCGCGGCACGACCGTCGGCGCGGCGGAACCCCATAAAGGTCTCGGGCTCAACGGGATCCACGACCGGATGTGTGGGGTTGTAGGTATACTCGACCTCGCCCGAAAGGTTGGTCTTCACATTGTGCGTGTGGAGCCACTGACCGGGCTGGACATCGCCCGTCACGTGTCCGATGGGCAAGCCGTACTTGATGACGTCCTCCCCTGCGGCAATCGAGCGCACGGCCATCTTATGACCCTGCGGAATATCCTCCGCGGCCACGACCTCGCCCACCCCGGGAACCGCGACGGCAGTGCCCTTGGCAAGCGGCGACAGCGCGACAATCACGTTATCGGCCGGATTAATCTGGATAGTGTTCATTGCAAATGGTCCTAACCCTACAGGTTGAGCAGAAGTCGAGGCGCGGGCACGCCGTCCCGCACCCGCGTCCGCGCCGGAAATTTACGCCTGAGCGTTGGCGAAGGCCTGCTTGGCGCCCTCGGCACGCACGACGGCGAGCGCGCTGACGACAAACTCCTCAAGACCTGCGATCTGCGTAAGGTCCTCGCCCCACATTTGCTCGTTGGTGAGCACATCGTGCACCAGCTGGGCATCGTCGGTGCCGGCATGGGCGGCGTAGAAGTCGAGCACGAAGGCGTCGTCCTGAGCGGTGTACTCGGTGCCGTCGGAGCGACGCAGGTGCAGGCCGTCGCCCTCGCGGGACACGAGCTCCTGCGTGTAGAAGGAGATGAGCGTAGCGAGGCTCGTCGCCAGACACTTGGGCAGGTTGCCGGTCTCGGCAACGTAGTCCTTGAGCGTGGGCAGGTCACGAGCGCGCCACTTAGCCGTGGAGTTGAGGCAGATGGAGAGCAGCGCATGATCAATAAACGGGTTGTCGAAGCGGTTTTCGACGGCGGCGGCAAAGGCCTTGCAGTCCTCGACATCCAAGTCGGCGGCAAGCGTCGGAATGACCTCGTCGTAGAGCATGGTGTTCATAAAGCCGCGAACGGTCTCGTCATGCATGCAGTCACGCACGATATCAAAGCCGGCAACCCAAGAGCCCGGAACAAAGGCGGTATGGGCACCGTTGAGGATGCGGACCTTGCGCTTTTTGTACGGGGTGACGTCGGGAGTCACAAAGACACCCGGAAGACCAGCCTTCACAAAGGGAAGCTTCTCGGCAAGCGACTCGTCGCCCTGGATGCCCCACATCTGGAAGGGCTCGCGCACGGCCAGGAAGGGATCCTCGTAGCCCAGACGCTCAGCCACCGCGGCGGCCTCGGATGCGTCGCGGATACGGCCCGGCACGATGGTGTCGACGAGCGTGGTGCAGACGGTGCAGTCGTTAGCCATCCACTGCGCAAACTCGTCCTCCCAGCCCCAGTCGCTCACATACTGGTTCATGATGCGCAGCAACTCCTCGCCGTTGTGATCGATGAGCTCGCAGGCGAGGACGATGACGCCCGGCTTACCGGCAGCCCAGCGGGTGTGGAGCACCTGGGCAAGCTTGGCGGGGAAGCTCGCAGGTGGCATGTCGTCGGCCTTGCAGGACGGGTCATAGGCGATACCGGCCTCGGTGGTGTTGGAGACGATGATCTCTAGGTCGTCGGAGACAGCGACCTCCATCATAGCGCGGTAGTCGTCCTCACGATACGGGTTAAGGCAGCGACTGCAGGCGCTGATCACGCGGGACTCGTCAACCGTGTTGCCGTTCTCCTTGCCGCGCACCAGCACGGTGTACAGGTCGTCCTGGGCATTGATACCGTCGGCAAAGCCAAAGGCACCGCTGATGGGCTGCACCATGACGACCTTGCCGTTCCAGCCGGTGGCCTCGTTGCCCATGTCAAAGAAGCGGTCGACGAAGGCGCGCAGGAAATTGCCCTCGCCAAACTGCAGAACCTTCTCGGGAGCATCCTTGGGCAGCAAATAGCCCTTGTAGCCGATCTTCTCGAGCGCATCGTAGCTGATGTTCTCCATCTATGTGTCTCCTTAGATGTTTGTTAGCGTGCAAGCAAAACGGGGCTCCGCGTGTGGCAACGGCGCCCAGGGTTCGATGTGATTCGATGCGGGCTTAGGCCTCGTCGGTGTCCAGGTCAAAGCCAAAGTAGCGGACCGCATTGTTGTAGCTGATGTCACGCACAACCTCGCCCAGCAGCTCCATGTCGGCCGGGTACTTGCCCTGCTCGACCCACTCGCCGATCACGCTGCACAGCACGCGACGGAAATACTCGTGGCGCGGATAGGACAGGAAGGAGCGGGAGTCGGTGAGCATGCCGACAAAGTTGCCCAGGACGCCCTCGTTGGCCAGAGCCGTGAGCTGCTCGCGCATACCGACCTCGTTGTCGTTGAACCACCAGGCGGAACCGTTCTGGATCTTACCGGCAGTCGGAGCCTCCTGGAAGCAACCCATGACGGTATCGATCATGGTGTTATCGATGGGGTTCAGGCTGTACAGGATGGTCTTGGGCAGGCCGCAGGTCTCCTGGATGGAGTTGAGGAAATCGGCGAGCTGGTCGGACGGCGTGTAGTTGGAGATGCAGTCGTAGCCGGTGTCGGGACCGAGTTTGGCGAACATGGCGCGGTTGTTGTCGCGCTTGCAGCCAAAGTGCAGCTGCATGGCCCAGCCCAGACGGACATACTCGCCGGCAACGAACTGCATAAAGGCAGTCTTGTACTTGAGGACCTCTTCCTCGGTAAGCGGCTCGGCAGCCAGACCCTTGGCAAAGATAGCCTCGATCTCGTCGGCGGTAGCCGGGACGTACATAACGTAGTCGAGTGCGTGGTCGGAGGCGCGGCAGCCCAGCTCGTGAGCAACGTCGTAGCGCTTGGAGATAGCAGCCTTCATGCCCTCGAAGTCGCTGACCTCAACGCCGGCAACCTCGGAAAGGTGCTTGCAGTAGTCGGCAAACTCCTGGCCGCGCTCGATGCGCAAAGCGGCATCGGGGCGCATGGCGGGAACGACCTGAACGTCAAAGCTGTCGTCGGCGGCAATCTTCTTGTGCCACTCAAAGCTGTCGGCGGGGTCGTCGGTAGTGCAGATCATGCGGACGTTGGACTGCTTGATCAGGTTGCGGCAGGTAAAGCTAGCCTCAGCGAGCTTGGCGTTGGCAAGGTCCCAGACCTCCTGGGCAGTCTTGCCGTTGAGGACGCCCTCGTAGCCAAAGTAGCGCTTAAGCTCCAGGTGGCTCCACTCAAAGACGGGGTTGCCAACGCAGCGACCCAGGGTCTCGGCCCACTTTTGGAACTTCTCGCGAGCAGGGGCGTCGCCAGTGATAAATCGCTCGTCGACGCCGTTGGCACGCATCAGGCGCCACTTGTAGTGGTCGCCGCCCAGCCAAACCTCGGTGATGTTCTCGAAACGCTTGTCCTCCCAAATCTCCTTAGGAGAAATGTGGCAGTGATAGTCGACGATGGGCATGCCCTCGGCAAAGTTGTGGAACAGCTCCTCGCCGGTCTTGGTGCTCAGCAGGAAATCCTGATCGTCCATAAAGTTTTTCATCAAACAGCCCCTTTGTTTGCGGAGCGGGCGCACAATACGCTCGTCATCCTCTAGGTGAACGTTCACCATACTAATCCATTACGACTCAAAAGGTGAACGTTCACCTAACAACCATGGGGTGAACGGTAGGTTTTGCCCGTTCAACGGTTGCCGGAGCTGTGACTTGCATGCATTGCGGACCGGTTGGCGTCCCCGAACACCGAACTTGAGCGCTTTTGCTCAGGTGGGTCATGTCCCGACGTACATTTTTGGGAGTATTCAGCATTGGAGCGCGCCGTGCGCCATCCTCAGCGTCCTATTTGGAACGCAGATAGCGCCCGATCGGCATAAAAAGTGCCCCCGATGGCAAATTACGCCATCGGGGGCACTTAAAACAGTCGTTCTGCACCTCATTCAGGGCATGCCAATGCTGAATACTCCCAAAATTGCACGTCGCAAGAGGGGGTACCTGCTCAATCGACTAAATACCCGCAAGTTCGCAGTAGCGGTCGACATTGCCGGCAAATACCATCTCGACGGCGCCCTTCTGGACGGGCACCGTCGGGGTCCTTCCCCACAGCAGATAATCGCCCAGCGTCTTAGCGCCGCGATACGCCAGGCTCGTCGGGTCCTTATAGACAATATTGGTAAAGATACCGCGGCGCAAGGCCAGAGCACTTTCGGGAAACAGGTCGTTGCCGATCACCATGACCTGACCGGCCTTGCCGGTCGAGACGAGCGCGTCGGCAACCACTTCGGAACCAACGGCAAAAACGCTACAGATAAGTTCAGGGGCGTCCGGCGCACTCAAGCGCTTTTCGAGCTCATGCTCGAGTTGTTTGACTTGCGCATGGGCACCTGCAAGATCCTCAACCTGCCATGGAATATCACGTTCGCGCAGGTAATTGTGGAAGGCGCGGGCGGTTAGATAGTGCGAATCGGTATATGGGTCGCCTGTCAAAAGGAGCACGCGGGCGTCGGCCCCAGAAGCATGGACCAGGTTTGCCGCCTGCTCGGCCATAAGGCTGCCTGCCGTCGAATAATCGGCCAAGCTCGCACCCAAACGATTCAAATGCGGACGGTCGCCGTCGACAAGCTCAATCGTCACGCCCGCCTCGGCGATCTGCCCCAAAAGCTCAGTCGCACGATCGTCGCCCGGCGCATAGGCGAGCAAGCCATCAATCTTCTCGCCCACCTGCAGACGCTCGTCGATTTGCTCGAGTGCATCAGCGTAGCCGCCCACGCCAAATTCAACGCGCTCAACCGTAATGCCCCGGTCGATGACCTCCTGTTCAAAGCGATTGCAGCCTTCCCACAGGTAACGGAAAAAGTACGCTCCCTCGCGCGATGCGCGGGGCAGGCAAAACACCAGATTGATATCCTTGCGGCGCAGGCTTGAGGCACTTGTGTTGCGGTGATAGCCCATGGCCTCGGCCTTAGCGTTCACCTTGGCGCGCACGGATTCGCTCACGCCGGCCTTTCCCGTCAGAGCCTTGTGCACGGTATTGATGGAAACGCCAAGCTCGGCGGCTATGTCCTTCATGGTTACGCGAGCGCTCATGCGGTTACTCCGTTATAGATAAGTTGCCAATTAATAGTCCAGTTAACGATACCCCAAAAATACTCTTCGACTCGCCGTGCTCTCCCTCAAATGCACAAAGCGCCCCGCGAACGGATGCCCGCGGGGCGCTTTGATGTCCGGACCTTATTTGATACCGCGACCCAAGTCTTCGGCGATTTTGTCTACGCCCTTAAGTGCAGCGCACGTCTTTTTGTTGGAGCAATGCCCCGTGCAAACGCCACCCTGAGTGCAGTCGGCACAGGTGCCCTTGCGGTAGATGCGCACGCACACGGCAACAAACGCAATACCGATAACAGCCAGTACAACAATATCGATAGGTGCCATAGCAAGCCTCCTCTAGTTAACCATCACTTACTTTACCCCATTCTCCACCTACCAAAAAGGGACAGGTTAATTTTGGTCGGTTTTATCTGCGGAAACGCCACATCTCCCCACCACATTGGTACAAGGCAACCTATCCGGAATGGGTGAAATCATGATCATAGAGCTCATCTCGCTGCCTCACTCAGCAATAAGGTTTACCCTGGTGCTATTTTTCTCGATACGATAGACGCCAACCTTGCCTGTAACGCCATAATGCTTTTTAAGTAGACCCATCTCCGCAGAATTGGACTCGATTACGATGAGCTTGTCATAACCCGACAGAAGGTTATCCATATTGGGCTCATAGAACGCGCATATGGCATCGGAATGCGGGGCAAACAAATAATATCGAGCCACATACGTGAAGTAGTACGAAGTCATAAGCCCATCGCGATCGGAACCGAACAGCAAATAACGAGTACCGTCTTCTTTACCCGATGCCGGCCAGCGATCACCGACGACATCTCGGACCGTCGCCGGAAGCGAAGTGTCGTATGTCTTTGCATTGAATAGCATGCCGTTGTATTCACTCGTCAAAAGGCCAAGCGACAAGGCGATGCAGCCCATTACAACCTGTTGGTATCGCCGCTTATGTAACGGCGTTGCATGGCAGGGGGAACCATCGGACCGGAATTTCATCTGCCCCTCAAGCTCAACGGTAACTGCCATCGCCAGGCCACCGACAAACAATGCAATGATGCTGCAAGCATAACGATCGAATCCAGCAAGCCTCAAGGCCTCGTCCATTGGCATCGAGAAAATGTACATGGCGAGAATACCCACATAGTAAACAATTGTCATGAAATCAAGCGCAACCAGTGCGCGGCGCACATGTGTCAACTGATGCCCAAAGCGCCACCGAGCAGCCGCTAGCAATGCGACAACAGCCAAGTTGCCGAGCAGGAAACCGAGCGCAGGCCTGGTAGTTAAATCGATGGAGGTCGCAAAAAACGTCGAGATGACCTGCGCGATCTGGGCAGTATTCTTACCGCCGACCACCGCCGCGTGAGCAGCATCGCCCACATCGAACTTATTCTTGACGCCCGCGAGCGCCGTGGCCATGTGCCAACTCCACATCAGATAAGTGGAAAAACCCAAAACACCTGCGACGGCAGTTGCACCAAACCAGCGCAGGCGAGCGTTCCAGCTGCGATTCCTGAGAGCAACGTGTCCGCGCGCTAAATGGTAAGCGAGCACAAATGCAACGAATACGACGCCCGTCGACTTCACCACTATGAGCTCCGCCATCAACGGCACGAGCAACTTGAGCTCGCGGCGAACATCACCGTTATAACGATCCACGACTGCCCAGCACGCCATCGTGAGGACCGGGAGCACGAAATCAACCAAAAGGTTATTAATGCGAATCGTTACATTGAAAAACGTAAGGAGCGAGCAGCCAGCCCCTAACACCGCATATGGCAGAAACGAACGGCGATTGCGCACAATACCAAGAACAGCATAAAAACATGAGAAGATAAAGGCTGCCTGAACAACGAGCATTGTTCCCTCGGCATGGCCTAAAAACGTGCATGCGCAGTACAGCAGTGAAGTTGTACCGAGCGGATAGTTGAAAAACTCAACGAGACCACTTGACGCCTTGGGGAAAGCCCCCGTCTCCAGCATGACCTTGAGCGCTATAGCCCAATGCGTAAAGTTATCGTAATGCTCGAGACGCGCCGACAGCAGGGGCCACAGAAAGATCAACATACCTAGGAGAAAACACGCGTCAGGGAGACCAAAGGGCAATCTAGCAAGACCACGACCATGGAGACAGGGCATTGCCGCTGCACCGGCGATGGCGCCCACCACAACCACCCCCCAGGTGGCAGGGGCAAGCGCGCCCACGATTCCACCGGCATACGTGACGACCCCCATGACACACAAGGCACACACAGGAGCGAAATGCACATCCGTCTCGGTCAAACGATGGATCCAATAGCACAGACCGAAGAGCGCTAGCAGGAACAGCGCCGCACGGCCGAAGGCAGCAATAATCAGCATGCAGCATCTCCTTCGACATGAGCAGAATCGTGACTGGTCCGCTCCGCATCCCGTGAATCGCCGCATCGATCGCTATCACGCCTGGAGCGGCGGCGGGATCTCCATACGCGGTAACGCGAAAGAAGCGCCCTTATCCTCATGCGGACAATACGCACGATATCGTCATAGGTGGTGTTCCAGCTATCAAGCTCCTCGGCGATGCCCGTTTCGCGATCGTACAGCAGCTGATCATAGATGCGACGCTCCTCGAGCGAGCGGTGCTCGATTCGAAGCGCCGCGTACCACGACTCATCATCGCCACATTTGGATTGAAAGAGGCGCACAAGCCTACCAGAAACGCATGTGCAATAGCGACCATCTCCCAAGCGCACCGCAAAGCTGCGCAGCTCCTCGGGAAAGGGATCATCGATGCGCACGAGTACACCACCGTCTGACATGTTGATGGCACGCCCCGCGAAAACACCCACAGGGCCTTCGTCATCCGTCTCGTCCGAACTGCAATCGGGGAAAACGCCACCTTCGGCCACGGCTTCGCCGGTGCCCTCGGTTAGCTTCGACCACTCATCCTCAACCGGCAGCGCCGTCAGCACCGCAGGTTCGTCTACGGAGATGCGAGTACTCTTGCGCGGCATGGACCGACCACCCGAAAAGGCAATAGCATACAAAAGGGCAATCAAGTTGTAGCACAACCAATAGATGATCACGGAACTGTACACGAGCGCCATGCCATACTTTCCCCATGTAAATCTGATAATAGCTGCAACCGAGAGCACCACGAGCAACAGGTGTGGGAGCATGTTCCACAGGCTACCGCTGCGATTGGTCGTCTTGTCTTTACGCGTAACTTTGAACTTGGTCTCGCGGATACCGAGCGTCTCAAGAAATACGGGAATAATAAGTGATGGCGCCAGCGTGGTGTCGATGATTTGACTCCATTTCTGACTGCGAACATTGCTCGAAAGCAATTTCATAGACCTGCTATAAAAGAAATAGCTCGGCAGCCAAAAAATTAGTAACTGCCAGAGTGTGCAGTTAACCACTTGGAAGTCAAACAAGGCAAACATAATGGGC
>USMH01000006.1 GCA_900555745.1 uncultured Collinsella sp. | reverse complement strand
GTGTCGATGTGGGAGTCGATGGCGATGATCTTGTCGCCCTCGCCCATAAAGCCCATGACGTTGCCCAGGCCGTCGACCTTGACCTCGTCATAGCCAAGGCTCTCCATCTCGGCCTTGATGCAAGCGACAACCTCACCCTCCTCGCAGGACTCAGAGGGATGGCTGATCATAGCGCGCAGGAAGCGAGTCATATCAGCACGATGGGACTCAGCAGCAGCCTTGATAGCGTCGAAATCGAGTTCTTTAGCCATTGTTCATAACCTTTCAAACTAAGGAATCTACCTGTAAGGTGGCGGAGCGATACCTATTTACTCCGCCCCAACGATTAGCAAGTGGGGTATTCGCCTTCCCAGACGATGCGACGGTACTGATCCGGATCGGTGTCACCTTCCGTGGAGAAGCAGAGCACGGAGCTCGTCTTATCCAGGCCGATGAGCTCTTTGAGCTCGGCGTACTCAGGATCGAGCATGAGGGTCTCGACCAGGCCAGTGGTCACCGCGCCGGACTCGCCGGAGATGACGCGCGGGTCGCCCTTCTCGGGGGCGCCCAGGGTGCGCATGCCGCGAGCGGTGACCCAGTCGGGGCAGGACACGAAGGCGGTGGCATGGTTGCGCAGGATATCCCAGGCCAGGATGTTGGGCTCGCCGCAGCACAGACCGGCCATGATGGAGGGCATGTCACCGTCCACGATACGCGGATCGCCGTCGCCGGCGGCAGCGCCCTTGTACAGGCAGGCGGCCGGAGCGCACTCGACCACGACGAAGGTGGGCGGGTTATCGGGATACAGGTTGGTGAAGTAGCCCACCACGGCGCCGGCGAGCGAACCCACGCCAGCCTGGACAAACACGTGCGTCGGGCGGTTGATGGCCATCTCGCGCAGCTGCTCGGCAGCCTCGGAAGCCATGGTGCCGTAGCCCTCCATGATCCAAGACGGGATCTTCTCGTAGCCCTCCCAGGCGGTGTCCTGAACGATGACGCCGCGCTCGCAGGCGTCGGCCTCGGCGGCGGCCATGCGCACGCACTCGTCGTAGTTGACCTCTTCGATGGTCACCGTTGCGCCCTCGGCGGCGATGTTATCGAAGCGGGGCTTGGTGGAACCCTTGGGCATGTGAACGACGGCCTTCTGGCCCAGCTTGTTGGCAGCCCATGCCACGCCGCGGCCATGATTGCCGTCGGTAGCGGTAAAGAAGGTGGCCTGGCCAAAGTCCTTGGCAAGCTGATCGGAGGTCAGGTAATCGAAGGTGCACTCGGCAACGTCCTTGCCGGTCTCGTCGGCAATGTAGTTGGCCATGGCAAACGATCCGCCCAGAACCTTAAAGGCGTTGAGGCCAAAGCGATAGCTCTCGTCCTTAACGCACAGGTTGGACAGACCCAAGCGCGCAGCCTGACCGTCCAGGCGGGCAAGCGGGGTAACGGTATATTGAGGGAACGACTGGTGGAAGGCGCGGGCCTTCTTCACGTGGTCGAGGCTCATGATTCCCAAGTGCTTGTCATCGCTCTTGGGCATCGTGTTGCCCGCCCACTGGATCTTATCGGCCATACGGTGAACTCCTTAAGTCCTCTCTTGCCGGCCCCCGCATACGCGTTTCAGCCCATTCCCATTCATGCGACTGAACTTTTATGTGGATGCCAAACAAAAATTTTGTTAGCACTGTTCTATCACACTTTTTGATTGGCAAACCTAACAAATTGTTTGTTGCCGTAATCGGTACTTTTTCGCCGCCGAACGGTCATGAATTGCCTTGTTGATGGATTTATTTGCGAACAGATGTGGTTTATGGCAAAGTGTGCCCAAACTAATTTTTAGGAAGGCACCCATGACCCCCGCACAGATTGAGTTTTACAAGCGCCTCGCACACGGCCTGGCGCTCCAATTTGGCCCCAACTGCGAAGTCGTCGTCCACGATCTGGAGACCGAGGACGTGGACCACTCCATCGTAGTGATCGAAAACGGCCACGTCAGCGGGCGCAAACTGGGTGACGGCCCCAGCCATATTGTGTTTGAGTCCATGCACGAGGGCAGCACCGACGTACACGACCGCGAGCCGTACCTCACTAAAACCACCGATGGCAAGCTGCTCAAGTCCTCGACCATCTTTATCCGCAACGACGAAGGCAAGCCCGTCGGCATTTTGGGCATCAACTTTGACATTACGCTTATGAAGGCTTTTGAGCGTTCGCTCGACGCCTTTACCGGCACCGGCGGCACGGGCTATACCGAGCCCGAGCCCATTACCAAGAACATCGGCGACCTGCTCGAGGACCTGCTGCACGAGTGCGAGCAGTTTGTGGGCAAGCCCGCGGCACTCATGACCAAAGACGAGCGCATTCGTGCCATTGGCTACCTCGACCGTCGCGGCGCCTTCCTCATTTCCAAGTCGAGCGAGCGCGCCTGCGAGTTCTTTGGCATCTCCAAATACAGCTTCTATAGCTACCTCAATGAGGCCAAGGCGGCGGCCGGCGACAAGTAGGCACTCGCCTGGATTGCCCCTCCCCTTTTGGGTGCGAGTTCTGGAAAGCACGAATCCAAGACCGGGCCGCTTGGGAAGTTCCATATAATCGATGTCATTAGTATTTCGAAAGGATGGAACAGAATGGCGTTGAGCAAGGCATCATGCACCGGTCGCGGATTGATTCCGGCAATTGGTGGACATGTGCACCGCATGTTCGATGAGGGTGAAGACGACCTGTTTTCGCTAAGCCTTGACGACGTGATGGATGATCGCCCGTGGACCGCCGACGAACTCATGGGCGGCGGGGCTCGCCCGTCAAGCCCCGATCCCACACTTGCGCCTAAGCCCGCATCTGCGCCGACTCCTGCGCAGTCGCCTGTTTCGACGCCCGCGCCTACGCCCGCACCCACTTCGGCGCCCACGCCCGCTCCCCGCCCCGCAAGCGACCCGTCCGAGACGGCGGCATTTCTCGCTGCAGCGACGCAGGGCAAATCGGCCGACAGCACCGTTATGTACAGCGCCCAGCAGTTGCCTGTTCCTGCGGCACGCAAGCCTCCGGTCGCAAGGCTCGATGAGCCCGTTGCCCATCAGGTTGCCTACGATTCCTGGGCTGCAGCCGATCTGGATGAGACCTCTACCGGCATGCCGGCGCTCGACGTTCCAGTTAATCCGCTTTTTGCCGCCAACACGAGCGCCGCGGACTATGAGGGCGGTGCGGCATATTCCGATTATTCCGATGGCTATGCTGGCACCAGTCGCATCGAGACCGAGGATTATGGCACCGCACCGAGCGATTATCTCAACGATCCGTACGCTGCCACGCGTGCACCGGAATATGACCCGGAGGCCGCGTCCGCACCGGCGTACACCAAAAGCACGGGCGAAGAACGCTTCGCCGATTATTACGCCGAGGAAAAGGCACTGCGTTTCTCGGAATTTCCGCAGGCAGTCAAGATTGCCTTTCTCGCCATTGTCATTGCCCTGTTCGGCGTCATTGCGTTTGAGGGATTCCAGCTGTTCCGCGGCCCCACCCAAGCGGAGTCGGAGACCCAGCAAAAAGAGGACGATAACCAGTACCTGGACATCAACACCCTCAAGGGCGACCCCAACGACGGAGACGATGAGTAGCGGGAGCTGAAGGCGGCCGCAGGATCCCGCATCCAGCGCCGGCTTCTAAGTGCTGTTTTGTCATCCAGCCACACTTTTCCGAAGTTTTAAGGTGCCTATTTCGACACTTTTCCGTACTTTTACACGGCTGATTTCGACACTTTTCCGGATGAAAGCCGAATAATCACTTGGGAAACCAGCGCCATCCGCGCGTCATTTCGCGGATGGCGCTTGATTTCTGTCCGTACACGTTGAGTCCGTACACGTTGATAGACTTCCTCTTGCCCGCAAGGAGCGGGCACGTTTTATCCAGAGTCGGGGTAGAGAGTTGGCTCCACGATCCCGACGCCAACCGGCCAAAAGGCACGGTGGCCCTGCCAACATCGATGAAAGGAGTCCGTATGGACAATTTCTCTGTGCGCAGCGAGCGCAACTTCCACAACCTGGCAGCCAAGCCAAAACGAATGCATCTTCTGGACAAGCAGAACGGCTACGCCTCGGCCATGGTCAAGAGCAGCCTCTCCCACCAGATGCGCTTCACGGTGCAAAAGCTCGAGAAAGAGTTCTGCGTTGCCGGCGACCCGCATGTGTTGCAGATCAAACTGTCCGGAGACGATTCGCGTGAGCCGTCTAGCTGGGAGCGGTTTGCCGATGGCGCGTGCGTTGCGGGCGGGTCGGGCATCTTTGCCCGCGAGTGCTTCTGCGAGGGCGCCGAGGTATTCCTGGATCTGTGCCGCGACGCCGTACGCGCGGCCGAGCTGCGGCAGTGGAGCGAAAGGGAGTACGAGCTGTTGAGTGCGGCCCGCGGGATTGCGATGGTGTAGGCAGACAGACCAGACAGCTCGTCATACTGGTTGACGCTTCGATTCAAACAGCAGTGCGAAGTCGCGCTTACAGCCCTGCCATGCCAAACCGAATGGCGTTCTCAAAAGGCCTACCTCCCCTCCGCCTTCAGCCTCAGCAGCAGGTCGCCCAGCTCGGGGCACTTGCTGGAAAGGCGCGTCTGGGCTCGCTCGCCCACCCCCCACCGCTGGCGGACTTCCTGGACGTGCGGGCTCACGCGGTAGCCCCCATCCATCACCTGCTTGAGCAGCTTGGCGGTCACGCGCGCATCGGCTAAGGCGCTGTGGGCGTGACCCGTCGACTCGTCGAACTCGATGCCAAACCACGTTGCCGCGTCACTCAAAGAGACGCACCCGTGGCTGCCCACGTCCATGATCGAAGTGTAAAACGCCTGCAGGTCGGCCCAGTCCGTAGGAAATGCGGAAAGGTCCATGTGCTTTGCCTGGCACTCGGTCATAAGCTGTCGATGATCCGCCCCGCTCCAGCAAACTATCTGGGCGGAGTAGCGACCGATCCAATCGCTGAGTCTTTTGATCACCACATAGAGCGGATCAGCCATCGCGGTGTCCACGGCCGATATCCCCGTAAGCTCGCGGACGGGAAACGCAACGCCTTCGGTAAATTCCGTCTGCACAAACTGCGAGAACTCACCCATAACGTTGCCGTGGTAATCGAGCTTGACGGCGCCGACCTCGATAATCTCGTTGCGCAGTCCACGACGCTGGCGCTGCTTTGGCACCGGCGCAAACTCAAAGTCCAGCACAATCTGGCGCGCAAAGTTCGTCGTATCGATAGCCGAGATACACGGCGTCTTTTCAGCTGACACGGTTATGGCCTTTCTCCGTCGCCTGCCGCCTGCTACATAGCTACATAAGCGGCTACATTGCCGTAAGGATAGGCGCCCGTGCGGACATGAAGGCGGGACGCAATGCCACGCGCGCCAGGCACACGCCATGTAGACCGCCCCAAGAGAGTCGCCCGCTCTACTCAAATGCATGAAAAAGTTTAGGCCCGGTGACTTGAATCAGCGGTCATCCCGGGCCCATCAGAGCTCACAGAGCTCTTGGTTGCTTTGGTCTCGCTCTTCACGGCGCTTATCGAACTTTCCGAGGCACTCAAGCAGCATTCGAAGCATAACAAGTCACTGCCATTAAGGCGCTGACCTCTTGACCAAGCAACGGCGCTGCCCAGCTCTTCACCACTTGGGCTGCCGTCGACTTTATTCTATCCGCGAGCATCTGGTTTACCAAATGGATTTTCGGTAAAGGAAGCACGGCACGCCCGCAAAACCACTACGCCCCAAGTGCCGCCATGGGGATCACCGCCACGCCGTCGTCGTGTGTGCAGGCAATGCTTCCCTTTCCAACCACAACCGCCAAAAACGCCGGCGCGGTATTCTAAGACGCGCTTTCCACTTGAAGCCATGTCGATTCTGGGACACAGTTTCCGCTTGAAGCCCATCCGGAAAGCACGTCCCATTCCGAGGCTTGAATCCGGGACGCAGTTTCCACTTGAGCTCCTGACGGGAAAGCACGTCCCACTCTGAAGCTCGATTCCGGAATACAGCTTCCGCCAGAGACCTCAACCGGAAACGGCATCCCACTCTGGAGCCAGAATCCGGGACGCATCTTCCTCTTGAGGACCGATCCGGAAAGTGCGTCCCAGTCTGAGCGCTCATTCCGGGATGCAATTTCCGCTGGCAGCCAGTACGACAACAGAGGGCCCCGTTCCAGCCATTCGAGGACAGGCTTTACCCCCGAGCAGCGTTATCCCGCCCTCACATCTCGGCAAACGAGATCAGCTTGACGTCTCCCCTATTCTCCGCGGCATCCCGACATCCCTGCGTAAAGCCGCTTTTTGAGAAAAGTGCATAGCTTTTTCGTTGCCGTCTAAAGAGCTCGCTTCGGTGCACGAGCTTTTGCAGCACGTCTTCGCCCGCCGGTTCATTGCGCCATTTGCACTCCGCAAACAGCGCAGCGCCCTCGCCATCGTCAACAATCAAGTCGATTTCTTCCTGCGTATGCGTGCGATTATCCGTCCCCCACCAGCGCCCGACACTCGCCGGAACCACATCGAGCTGGCCCGCGCGCGCGAGTTCGTACACGTATTGTCTGCATATAATCTCAAAGACCGTACCCATGTAATCCGATACGTGCGGCTCAATGCGCTCATACGCCATCTCGGCCATATCGTTTTGAATCAGCCCGATGTTCTGCGGCACAAACTTGTACCAGAACCTAAACATCTGATCGCTCAGCAGATACACGGCTCGCTTATTGCTCGTCTCGTTTAGGGGCAGCTCGCGCTCGACAATCCCAAGCGACGCCAGCTTATCCACATAGCTCTTTACGTTGCTCGCAGGGATTCCCGTAGAGCTCGCAATCTCCGAGATCTTCGAGCGCCCCTGAGCAATTGCTTGCACGATCGCATCATATTGCTCGGGATTGCGGCACTCCTGCAATAGCAGGTTACTCGGCTCCTCAAAGAGATAGCCCGTAGGAGTAAGAAAAAGACGTTTGATGTTGTCCTTGAGCGGTGCGGCAGGATCGACTTTCTCGATATATGCAGGAATGCCGCCCGTCATGCCATAGCAAACCGCAGCATCTTCGCGACCCATGCTCTGCCACAGGCCGAGGGTCGTCGTAAAATCGAGCGGCATGATCTTAAACTGGGCCGTACGCCTACCGTATAGCGGACTCTCGTAGCCCAACACCTGCTCTTCCATAAACGAAAGCGACGACCCGCACAGGATAAGCATAAGCTTGGTCTCTTTGTACAAGTGATCGATCTTGTCTTGCAGCAACGAGCTGATCTCGGGATTCGATTGGGCGAGATAAGGATACTCGTCGATCACGACAATCAAACGTTCCGTGCGAGCCATGGTAGCCAATGCATCGAACGCCTCGTCAAAACTACGAAACGACACGCCTGCAGCACCAACCGAACCCGCGAGTATCGCCTGGCTAAAGCCGTGCAGGTTTGCCTCCGCATTGGTACGACGAGCTTGAAAGTAAATAGCCTTCTTGCCTTGGATGAACTCTGTGATAAGGCGCGTTTTACCCACACGACGGCGGCCGTAAATCACAGGCATCTCAAAGGAGCCCGTGCCATACAGTCGATTGAGCTCGGACGTTTCCGCTGTTCTTCCGATAAACATAGGGCCATCCTTCCCTTACGTTATAGCTAGCTATATTATACCTTCCTATAATATAGCTAGCTATAACGTAATTCGACAAGCGGCGCACGCAAAAGGGCGGTATACCACCGCACGTGAACCGTTCCGGAAAATGTATCCCGTTCTGGAGCCAAAAACTGGGCCGTAGTTTCCGCCAAACATGCCATCCGGAAAGCGCGTCCCGTTCTGAGCCTGAATTCTGGGATGCATTTTCCGCTGAAGCTTCTACCGGAAAATGCTTCCCATTCTGAGGCTTGAATCCGGGACGCAGCTTCCGCTTGAAGGCCGACCCGGAAAGTGCGTCCCAGTCTGAGCGCTCATTCCGGGATGCAGTTTCCGTTTGAGGCCCGATCTGGAAACGGCATCCCGCTCTGGGACCGAAATCTGGGACACAGTTTCCGGTTGAGGGCTGTTCCGGAAAGCGCGTCCCATTCCAAGCGGCGATTCCGGGTCACAGCTTCCGCCGGCACAGACGACGATCCGCCGCCTTTATCACATGCCTTCAAATATGCGATCCAGAAACACAAAACAGCAGATAGAATGCTCTTTTTCAAAAAGTACACGTCCCGAAACTTACCAAGGTTTCATATCTAGCTACCGTTCACGGTCGCCGATTACCGCCCACCGATTCAAACAAGAAATATGTCGCCAAAAGCAGGTCATCTACCTGCATGGTTAGATTTTGGTCAGCTTTTGGTCAGCTGAGCGGCAAGTTCCAGCTGATACGTTTTTGCTACCCAAAAGGAGGCGGTAGCTCATGACCCATTGCAATGACCAGCTCATCGACCAACTGCTCACTCAAGCCGAACAAGAGGGGCGCTGTCTGATTCCCCCGAGCACGGCGATCCGAAAAGCGCTCCTTCGGCGCACCGGCGGCACGGTTGTCTCGCCCATGCCGGGGTTGTTTGCGCGAAAAACGCGCTGGGATGAACTCAACCGAGCGCAACGCCATTGCGAGATTATCCGCGCCCTTGCGATCATCCATCCCGATTGGACGTTCTGCTCGTTTTCGGCAGCTTGCCTGCTGGGGCTCGAGGTCTCGTGGCGGCACCTGAACGTCGTGCATGTTTGCAGCTCGACAAAGCCGTCGGCTCGTCCGGGCTCACATATTCAGCGGCACCAGATCGAGCCGGCCGGAGCAATACGCAGAGCCGGCATATCGGTAACGCCGCCCATCCAAACGGTCACAGATTGCCTGCTGCAAACTGGTTTTGCCGACGGCATGCCCATTGCCGATTCGGCGATCTTAAAGCTCGGCCTTGCACGGGAACAGCTGATGGAGGCCGTTGAGCAACGAGCGACTGCCCGCAATGGTCGCGCAATTCGCACCGCCCTCACAACGCTTCGATATGCCGACGCCCGCGCCGAGAGCGGCGGGGAATCGGTCGCCCGAGCCGTCATGATCGAGACGGGCTTTGCGCCCGACTGGCTTCAATACGAGCTGACGGACCCCTTCGATTCGGCCAAGCCCATACGAACGGACTTTGCCTGGGAGCGCCAGGCGCGGGAACTCACGCTGGGCGAGCTCGACGGGCTCATCAAATATACCGACCAGACCATGCTGGCCGGACGCACCACCGCCGAGGCGCTCGTTGCCGAACGACAGCGCGAGGCGCACCTATCGCTCTACGGCCACCCTCTGCTGCGCTTTACCATGAACGAGGTCCGCTCGGCAGGAATGCTCGCCAAAAAGCTGCAGACGGCAGGCATCCGGCAGACCGCGCTGCCGACATGGCTCAACGAGGTGGACCTGTAGGAGCTGTTAGGCCAAGCATCGCCGAATCGCATTCCCCCTATCTGGGCCGCGTTTTCCCAACGGCCACGCCAACGGAAAGCGCGTCCCAGCCTGGACGCTCAAAACGGGACGCACTTTCCGGATGGCGGGCCTGGCGGAAAGCGTGTCCCGGAATCAGGTCTCGGAACGGGTCGTGCTTTCCGGTTGAGTCCTTCAGCGGAAACCGCATCCCGGAATAAACGCTCAAACTGGGATGCACTTTCCAAACGGCCGGCCAGCGGAAAACACATCCCATTCTGAGGCACGATTCCGGGACGCAGTTTCCGCATGCGGCCCCGTTGGGAAAGTTCATCCCGTTCCGGGGCTGGATTCCGGGACGCAGCTTCCGCATGCGGAGGCGCTCCAAACAAAAGGCCCCGGCTCGCGATGGAGCTGGGGCCAAAGGCGCAGCATATGCAGTTGGTGTTGAACGCGGACAGCCCATCGCAATGGCCGTCCGCACCCTACCCGCGGTGACGGGCGCGACTGTACGGGGTATCCACCATGGGCAGATCCGGACGCAGCTTGCCGTCAAATGCGCGGTAGGCATTCTGCACGGCAGGCGCTGTGGGGATCGTTGCGATCTCGCCGATGCCCTTGCCGCCGTATGCCACGGGCAGCAGCTCGTCCTTTTCCACGTAGATGGCATGGATATCCGGAATCTCGGGCGCGCGGAACAGCCCGAGCGTACCGTACCTTGCCTGGGGCACGCAGTCCTTGAGCGGCCAGTCCTCGGTAAGCGCATAGCCCATACCCATGAGCACGCCGCCTTCGATCTGACCCTGGATGGAGATGGGGTTGACCACCTTGCCGGAATCATGCGCGGCATAGACCTCGCTCACGCGGCCGTCATCGTCCAAAATGACCACATGCGTGGCAAAGCCGTAGCAGATGTGGCTCTTGGGGTTGGGAACGTCGGCGCCCAGTTTGTCGGTCGGCTCCAAGTACACGTAGCCAAACTCGCATCCCTCGAGTGCCTTGATGGCGGCCACAGGATCCTGAGGATGCATACCCTGGCCGGCGACGAGCTCCTGCGTGTGCAGCTGATAGGCGCGACCGTCGTCGTACTCGATCTTGACGCCGTCGCCATGCGCATTCACGGGAGCGGCGGGCGCAGACTTGCCGGCCTCGATGTCAAGCATGGCATCGCGCAGCAGGAAGGCGGCACCGCGCACGGCCTCGCCGGTCACGACCGTCTGACGCGAACCAGACGTGGTGCCGGAGTCGGGAGCGTTCTCGGTGGAGCACTCGCCGTTGGCAATGCAACGAAGCGGCAGGCCACATGCCTCGGCAACGTCCTGCAAAAAGACGGTGTTGCAGCCCTGGCCGATGTCGGACGTGGCGGCATAGACCACGGCGCGGCCATCCTCGATGCGAATCTTGCAGCGGCCGGCATCGGGCAGGCCCACGCCCACGCCGGCATTCTTCATGGCGCAGGCGATACCGGCGTGTCCGGGATGCGCGTAGTAGGCATCCTTGACCTCGAGCAGCGTCTCCTTAAGCGCCGTGGAGCAGTCGGCGATCTGGCCGTTGGGCAGAACCTCGCCCGGCTCGATGGCATTACGGTAACGAATCTCCCACGGGTCCAGGCCGACCTTCTCTGCCAGCAAGTCGATCAGGCTCTCGAGCGCAAACTCGGACTGGCAAACGCCAAAGCCGCGGTACGCGCCGGCGGGCGGGTTGTTGGTGTAGTAGCCAAAACCGCGAATGTCGGTGTTCTGGTACTTGTAGGGGCCGACGGCATGCGTGCAGGCGCGCTCGAGCACCGGGCCGCACAGCGACGCGTAGGCGCCGGTGTCAAAGTTGATCTCGCAGTCCAGACCGGTAAAGTTGCCCTCGGCGTCGCAGCCCAGCGTAAAGGTACCGTCCATGGCATGGCGCTTGGGATGGAACGCGAGCGACTCGGCACGCGTGAGCTTGCACTTCACGGGACGCTGGAACTTATATGCGGCGAGCGCGGCCAGATGCTGGATGGACACGTCCTCCTTGCCGCCAAAGCCGCCACCCACAAGCATGGTCTCGACGACCACACGCTCGGGTTCGTTGTCCCAGCCAAACATATGGGCGCACTCTTTGCGCGTGTCGTAGGCACCCTGGTCGGTCGACTGCACCTTGACGCCATTCTTGTACGGGAAGGCGACGGCGCACTCGGGCTCCAAGAAGGCATGCTCGGTAAAGGGCGTGGTAAAGCGCTGCGTCACGGTAAACGCGCTCTCCGCCAGCGCCTTGGCGGCGTCGCCGCGCGTCACGTGACGGCTCTGGCACACGTTGTCCTTGAGCTCCACCGTGTTGCCGAAGGCAAAGAAGCTGTCGTGCAGGCGCGGGGCGTCGGCAGCCCTGGCCTCGACAATGTTGCGCACGGGCTCCAGCGGCTCGTAATCGATCTTTACGAGCTTCTTGGCCTTCTCGAGTGTCGCTTCGTCCTCGGCGACCACCAGCACGATGGCGTCACCCACGCAGCGGGTGATATCGCCCTGGGCGATCATGACATCCCAGTCCTGGATAAGGTGGCCGACCTGGTTGACCGGCACGTCCTCGGCGCGCAGGATGCCCACCACACCGGGCAGGGCCTCGGCCTTGGAGGTGTCGATGGAGAGCACACGGGCGCGCGGATACTTGGAGCGCACGGCGCTGGCATAGGTCAGGCCCGGCTGATCGAGCTCGTCGATGTCGTCGGGATACTTGCCCTCGCCGAGCACCTTCTTGCGCACGTCAATACGGAAGGCGCGCTTGCCCACGCCGTAGTCATCGCCGCGCTCCAGGTCCTCGTCGATCTGCTTTTCGCCGCGGAGCACCGCAGCGGCCAGCGAGATGCCCTCGATAATCTTTTTGTAGCCGGTGCAGCGGCAAACGTTACCGCGAATGGCGTACTTAATCTGCTCCTCGGTGGGCTCGGGGTCCTCGGCGATGAGCGCTGCGCCCGCCATGACCATGCCGGGAATGCAAAAGCCGCACTGCACGGCGCCCACGGCGCCAAAGGCGTACACAAAGGCCTCGCGCACGTCCTCGGGCAGGCCCTCGACGGTCACGATGTTGCGACCGGCGGCAAGAGCGGTGGTCAGCACGCACGCCTTGACGGCCGCACCGTCCACATGGATGGTGCAGGTGCCGCACGCGCCCTCGGAGCAGCCGTCCTTGGCGGAATGGATATGCAGGTCGTCGCGCAGGTAGCGCAGCAGCGGTTTGTTTTGGGTCGTCGTGCGCTCGACGCCGTTAACGGTAAAAGTGAATTCCTGTGCCATGGTGATTCCCTTCTACACGCCGGCGGCGATGCCGGTGCGGTCGTGGATGGCGCCATGAGGGCAGACGACGGCGCACATGCCGCACGACAGGCAGTCCACGCCGTCGATATGGGCGCAGTTGTCCTCGATGCGGATAGCGCCGGCAGGGCACTTTTTGGCGCACATACCGCAACCGATGCAGCTCGTGTCGCAGACCTTGCGCGCAATGGCGCCCTTATCGGTGTTGTTGCAGCGCACCAGAATGTTCTGGTAGCCGGGGACGAAAGCAATCACGCACTGCGGACACGCCATGCCGCACAGGCCACAGCCCGTGCACTTGGAGCGATCCACGCGGGCGATGCCATCGACCAGCGCAATGGCACCGTGGGGGCAGGCCGTGACACAGGCGCCACAGCCAATGCAGCCTTCGCTGCAGCGGGCGTCGCCGCCTGCGGAGGCGCAACCGCTTCCGCAGGCAACGTAGGCCACGTTATGTTGAATGGATTTGGCCATAAGAGACTCGCCTATTTCTTAAGAAGGTACGAATAGTTGTCGCGCACAGCCCTGATGGTCAGGCGGACGGCCTCGGGAAGACCGGTGTTGACGGCATCGACCGAGACGGTGCGGACCGTGCCGGCGACGCGGACCTTAAAGTGGTCATCATCCACGGCCAGGAAGCCCTCGTTCTCGGAGTTCTCCATGTCCTGCTCCCTCCAGAACAGGGTGAGCTTGTCCTTGTAGGGACGACCCTCCTGGTAGGGGCAGAACACGGCGCAGTTACCGCACTCGTTGCACATGCCGTCGACATGGACGACCTGATGCTTGGCCAGGCCCGGCACCTTAATTGCCACGTTGGCGCGGTTGGGGCACACGTCGCAGCAGACCTCGCACACCGAGCCGCAGCCCAGGCAGCGGGTCTTGGTGCAGTTGCGCTTGTCGCGGCACAGCGACCCCTTGCGCTCGTAGCAGGCGTCCTCGCGATCGGCCTGAGCATTCTGGTCGGCGTACTTGTTAAAGTCCACGCCGGCAATGGCACGGGCGACTTCGGCGGCATCGGCAATAGCCTCGACCACGGTGGCAGGACCGCGGCGGCAGTCGCCCGCAGCCCAGACGCCCTCGACGCCGGTGGAGGTGGCGGCAAGGCGGCCGCGACGGTCGTGCTCGACGCCCGCGGCATCGTACAGGCTGGCATCGATGCCCTCGCCCACGGCGCAGATCACCGTGGTGGCGGAAAGCTCGACGGTCTCGCCCGTGGCGACAGGGCTGCGACGGCCGCTTGCATCCGGCTCGCCAAGCTCCATAACGTCGCAGGTCAGCACGGCGCCGTTGAGTGCCTTGGGCGCCAGCAGCTCGCAGAGCTCAACGCCGTCGGCAAGAGCAAGATCGAGCTCTTCCTCGTCGGCGGGCATCTGCTTCTTGGTGCGGCGATACACCAGGCGCACGTTCTTCACGCCAGCCAGACGCTTGGCCACGCGGGCCGCGTCCATGGCGGTGTTGCCGGCGCCAATGACCACGACGTCCTCGCCCAGCTCGAGTTTCTCGCCCTTCTTGGCGGCCTCGAGGAACTCCAGCACATCGAGCTCGGCACCCTCGCCCAGGCCCGCAGAGCCGGGCATCCAGGCACCGGTGGCCACGACCACGTCGGTAAAGCCCTGGTCCTTGAGCTCGTCAATGGAATCAACGCGAGCGTTGAGCTGCACCTTGGCGCCAAAGGCTAGGCAGAGCTCGGCATCGTGGGAGATATCGTCGCTCGCGATACGGAACTCGGGAATCACGTGACGGACCACGCCGCCGAGAGAGTCGCGGGCCTCGAAGATGGTGACGGGCACGCCGGCACGCGTCAGGAAGAACGCCGTCGCCAGGCCGGCCGGGCCGCCGCCGATAACGGCAACGTTGTGCTCGCCGTCGTTGGCGATGGCCTGGGCGCGCAGCTTGGGCAGCACGGCAGTCATGGCCTCGCGGGCGGCCTTGAGCTTACTGGCGCGAATCTGGGCGCCCTCGGGCTCGTAGAACGCACGCTCGCAGGCACGGCCGCAGGGATGCGGGCAGATGGTGCCGGTAATGAACGGCAGGGCGTTGCGCTCGATGATGATGTTGAGTGCGTCCTCGTAGCGGCCCTCGTCAACGGCCGCCAGGTAGGCGGGAATATCCTGCTGGATGGGGCAGCTCGTGCGGCACGGCGTGGTAAAGCAGTCGGAAAGCGGGCTCTTGCCGGCGACCTTACGGTCGGGCAGCGGGCGCAGCGGCTTCTTGTAGAGCGGGTTGGTGAGTGAGTCGGTCTGGATCGCAGTCACAGCCTCGAGAGAGACGCCCGCGAACGGCTTGCCATCCAGGTCGGTAAACTCGCCGGCCATCTGGCTAAAGCGCTCGTAGCCACCAGGCTTGAGCACGTCGGTCGCCAGGGTGACGGGCCAAATGCCGGCATCGTACAGGGCGCGGATGTTGTAGACCGTGGCACCGCCGGAGTAGCTGATGCGCAGCTTGCCATCAAACTGCTCGGTAATGCGACGGGCGGCCTCGATGGTCAGCGAGAACAGCGAACGGCCGGACATGTACATCTCGGTGGAGGGCAGCTCGTTTCTCGTCACGTCGACGGGGAACGTGTTGGTCAGCTTGACGCCAAACTCCAGGCCGCGCTCGGCGCACAGGGCAATCAGGCGCTCGAACATGGGCACGGCATCGGCCCACTGCAGGTCCTCGCGGAAGTGCGTGTCATCGAAGACGATGTAGTCAAAACCCAGCTCGTTCAGACGCTGGCGGGCAAACTCATAGCCCAGCAGCGTGGGGTTGCACTTGATGTAGGTGTTGAGGCCCTTCTCGGTGATCAGATAGGTCGCGATGCGCTCGATCTCCGCCGGCGGGCAGCCATGCAGCGTGGACTCGGTAATGGAGTTGGAGACGCACGCCGGGATGGACTCGACAAACGCGGCATCGACATGCTCAAACTTGTCCAGGTTAGCGAGCGCCCACGTGCGGCACTCGTTCCAAACCTCGGAGCCGCTGGCGTCCTTCATGCCCTCGATGTACGCATCGACCTTGGGGCTCTTAATACCCTCGAGGTCATAGCCCACCGACATGTTGAAGACAAAGCCGTCCGGGCTGCCCAGACCGTACTCGCGAGCGATCAGGTGGCAGGCAAACCATGCCTTCACGTACTCGGCAAAGGCCTGCGGAACCTCGAGCTCGGTCGACCACTCGCAGTTGTAGCACTCGTCCTGCGCCACGATGCAGGGCTTGTTGACGCACTTGGAGAGCTCCTCGCCGTCCATAACCTGAACGGTCTTGAGCTCAAAGAAGCGGGAACCGGCCACATAAGAGGCCACGATGTTCTGGGCAAGCTGCGTGTTGGGACCGGCGGCCGGGCCAAACGGAGTCTCGATGCGCTCGTCAAAAATGGGAAGCGCACCCTCCTGGTTGGTCGTGACCATCTTGCGCACGCCAAAGACGGCGCCCTGAGTCTTGTGCTCCTCGATGATCCAGTTCATCAGCTGCGAAAACGGGATCGGCCTCATGATGTCGCTCATAATGAGCTCCTCTCTGTAACGCCCGGCGAGACCGCGCGACGGGCGCAAATACGGTGTAGCGCTAGCACAGCGCCGGCGACCCCGCGGAGGCCGCCTATGCGCGCGCCGGATGCGGCGAAACATCCGACGCGCGCGAATCTACTTGTGAATTAGTAGGTGCGATCGTTGAGCGTGCTCCAGAGCTTCTTGGACTCGGCCATGGTCCACGCGTTGATCTTTTCCTCATCAATGCCAACGAACTCGCGATCCTTGTACAGGACGCGGCCGTTGATGATGGTGGTGCGGCAGTTTTTGCCCATCATGCCAAAGAGCATGTGGCCGTCGATATTCTCCTCGCTCAGCGGCGTAAAGGGCTTGTAGTCCATAACGATAACGTCGGCGGCAGCGCCGGCCTCGAGCACACCGAGCTTGCGATCGAAGTACTTGCTCGCCATCTTGGCGTTGTTCTCGAACAGCATGGTCATGGCCTCACACCAGCCCACGTTGGGCATGGCGGCGTTGTGGCGCTGAATGATCAGGAAGACCTTAAGGCTCTCGAGCATATCGTGGGTATAGGCGTCGGTGCCCATGCACACGGGGATGCCGCGGCGGAAGAATTCGAGCACGGGGGCGCAGCCCACGGCGTTGCCCATATTGGATTCGGGGTTGTTGACGAGCCAGGTGCCGGACTCCTTGACGATATCCATCTCGGCAGGCGTCACGTGGATGCAGTGGCCGAGCATGGTGTCGGGACCCAGCAGGTTGTGCTGCAGCAGGCGCTCGACCGGGCTGATGCCACCGCGGTTGAGGCGGGAATCCCACACGTCATTCATGCCCTCGCACACATGGATGTGGAAGCCGGTCAGGCCGTTGTTGGCCTCGGCCATCTTGTCCATGGTCTCGTCCGACAGCGTAAAGGTGGCGTGACCGCCAAACATGGCGGCGATCATGTGGTTATCGTTATCGCGACGCTCCTTGGCGGCCCACTGGGCAAACTCGGCGTTCTCGGCAATGGCCTGGTCGCATTTTTCCTGGCCGCGGCGATCAGAGACCTCGTAGCACAGGCACGAACGCATGCCCAGCTCCTGAGCTGCATCCTTAATGGTGAAGAGGCTTCCCGGGATCTCGCAGAAGCTCGCATGGTGATCGAAGATCGTGGTGACGCCATCGCGGATGGAGTCAAGAATCGTGGCATAGGCGCTGGCCTTGGTGCCGTCGAGCGTCAGGTTGTCGTCGATCTTCCACCACTGCTGCTCAAGATTCTCCAGGAAGTTGGTGGGGTTGCAGCCCTTAATGGCAAGGCCGCGGGCCAGACCCGAGTAGATGTGGGTGTGGCAGTTGATAAGTCCGGGCATGATGAGGTTGCCCTGGGCGTCGACGTACTCGGCATCCGGGTACTTGGCCTTGAGCTCGCACTCGGGCCCCACTTCGACGATCGTATCTCCGTCAATGGCGACCGCACCGTTTGGAATGAACGGGGTCTGAGCGTTGCGAGTAAAGACGGAACCGTTAGCGACCAGAAGCATGGATGCTCCCTTCAACATCAGGGGCGGGGTTTGACACCTCTGACATGGCGGAGTGCGAAGCGCCGGCCTACACCGGAAACGGGCCCTCTCCCGTCAACGCTTCACCAAAGGGACAAACCCTTTGAAGTGCGGCTTGGCGCCGCATGGCGTCGGCGGACGAGGCGATGCGTCCGCCGACGAATAGCACCGAATTGGTTACTTCTTGCTCTCGGGCAAGACCAGATCCACGGCAGCGTCCTTGGCAGCATCGATGTGCTGAGCCACGACCGGCGTCTGCGGAAGGATCAGGTTAAGGACAATGGCCATGATGGCGGTGGGGGTTACGGCATTGGAGCCGATGACGGTGGACACCCAGGCGGGCATACCCTCGCCGGCAAGGCAACCGCTGGCCATCCAGATACCCAGGCCAAAGACGACGGAGGTGCCGACGATAGTGGTAGTGCGCTGCGTGAGGCCCTCGCGGGTGAACATGCGCACGCCGTTCATGGTGATGGTGCCAAAGACGCCGACGGTCGCGCCGCCGATGACGGGCTGCGGGATAGCGGAAAGGACGGCAGAGAGCTGCGGGAACAGACCGGCGATGGCAAAGACGGCCGCGATGATCACAAAGACCCACTTGTTGACGACCTTGTTGGAGCAGATGATGCCCACGTTCTGGCCAAGGGCGCTGGTGGGAAGACCGCCCAGCAGGCCGCCGACCATAGAGGTGAGGCCCTGGGACACGATAGCGCCGGAGAGCTCGCGCTCGGTGGGCATACGGTCGATGGAGCCCAGGCAGGCGGCGGAGACGTCACCGATAACCTGGATGGCAACCATGGGGAACACGACGGCGAGGGTAATGCAGACCTCGGGATCAAACTCGAGCGCGTAGGGCATGAGCTTGGGAAGGGCGAAGACCTGAGCGGTGGCGACGCTGGAGAAGTCGATCATGCCAAAGGGGATGGAGACGATCATGCCAACGATCATGCCAAAGAACACGGATCCCAGCTTGAGCGTGCCCTTGCCAAAGTTGGCGAGCGCAAAGACCACGGCGAAGGTGATAAGAGCGACGCACCAGGCCTGCGGGGTGCCCCACAGCGGCGTACCCATACCGCCGGCCATATACTTGACGGCCGTGGGATACAGCGAAACGCCGATGGAGAAGATGACCGTACCGGTCACGACGGGCGGGAACAGCCACTTGATCTTGCTGTAGGCCAGACCAAAGAGGACCGCGACGGCGCCGCCGACGATCTCGCCGCCCAGCAGTGCACCAAAGCTAAAGCCCGAGGCGCCCATGGCCTGCAGGGCCGGCAGGAACGCGAACGAAACGCCCATGACGATGGGCAGGCCGCCGCCGATGCGACGGAAGGGAGCGAAGGCCTGAAGGGCCGTATCGATCGCCGAAAGAATGAGCGCGACCTGGATGATGTCGGTGCTCTGCTGGCTATTAAAGCCGTAGACGCCGGCCATGATGACCGCCGGGGTAATGATGCCGGCAAACGATGCCAGTACGTGCTGAAGGGCACACGGGATCATTTCCTTAACGGGAGGCATGCCTTCGCGAGTGAACAGGGCTTCAGTGCCGTTCGTAACCGTCTCCTGGGTCATTTGACCACCAATCCTCGAAGTAGTTGTTTTCGCATCTAACGCTCTATTGTGACGCAGTGCGGGGTTGAGGTTGTGCCTTCATTGCATATCGTATTAAAGATGATTCTCATTCTCAATAATAATTTTTTGTTATCAGACTATTCTTCAGCTGAAATAACGCATTTCCGCAGGTCAGGAAAGTGTCTGGTCAAAATAACATCTAACATTTCTTTTGGTCAACCGTTTACCGCTAAATTCCTACCGTTCGTCTGCATTACGCAATGTACCTGCGGATATACGAGATGATGGGCAGCGTGTTACCATGAGAAAAAATTGTTATGAACATTTCCGATTTCACCCAAAGGAGT
>USMH01000005.1 GCA_900555745.1 uncultured Collinsella sp. | reverse complement strand
CGGTCTTTTGCGTCGCCGTCTGCACGGCATCGACGATGGGCGCCGTCATGCGCCAGCCTGTCATGGTTGTGGGCCTGCTGCTCATGTGCTTCCCGCTCAAGGGCATCGTCTGCATGATCATTGCCGCAGCCATCGCCGCCGGCATTCCGCTGCCCAAGCCGCTGCGTAAATAGCACGGTGGCACACGCCGGGGACATGCCGTTTGCCACGGATTTGCGGGGAGGGGCGGCGATCGCGTCCTTCGTGGATTGAGACTCGCGTGCCTACAGGTCGCGTACTCGATAAACCTTGGTGCTGACGGTGCAGCTGATTGCACATAGCGCGAGGGCCAGCACGGCAATTCCTGCACACAGACAGCCAAGAACGGCAGGGTCGGGATTCGCTCCGGCAATCGACATGAGCCAGATGCTGATGGGGTTGGAGGAACTCAGCATTGCCATGGTGCCGCAGCCAAACAGGGCAAACAGGCCAAGGGATAGGCGCAGCGCCTCCATGTGTCCAAATCGGAAAAACAGCGGCTGTGTCAAGAATACCATCATGAGGGAGATGAGCATCGATGCCGCCGAGGCGGTTGCGATTTCAAAGATCGTCTGGCATGTCGAAGGGATGCCCATGGGATCGAAGAGCGGAAGGGCGAGGATGTTCAGAAGCGTAGCCGCGCATGCCATGACGACCGAGAAGACAACGATGCTCAGGTAGCGTGCGCAGATGATGTCTTTGCGCGAGAAGGGCAGCGTTGCGCGATAGCGTTCCCATCCGTTTTGATTGTCGTAACCGGCCAGTGAGTTCATGAATAGGATGGGCGACATGGCACTGACGGCGCAGGCGCCGGCGCTCATGCCGGAGTCGCCACCCGACGTGTTGGCGAGCGTCAGCACAACGAATATGAACAGGCCGACGCCCGCGATGCTCGGGATGAGCGTGCGAACGATGGCGAGCTCGGACATAAAGGCGCGTTTCATTTCGAAGCCCCTTTCAGCATGAGGCGCAGATAGTCATCAATGGTTGCCCGATCGCAGGGAATCTCGGGGAAGGCCTCGAGCGTTTCGCGACGGTTGGGCACGAGCACGTCCACGCTATAGGCGTGGTGGACGGCACGGGCGCCTTCGACGCAAGCCATAAGCTCGGCGGCCTGCGCTTGGGTGCAGTGGGCGATGCCGGCGCGGTCGGTAATATCCTCGCGCGGCAGGTCAAACACAATCGAACCGTTATCGATACAGATGACGCGGTCGGCGGCGCGATCGAGGTCGGACGTAATATGGCTCGAGAGCAGCACGCTGTGCTGGCCGTCGGCGACAAAGGCAAGCAACTCATCGAGCAGCTCCTCGCGTGCCATGGGATCGAGGCCCGCGGTGGCTTCGTCCAAAACGAGCAGCTTGGCATTGTGGCTGAGTGCACAGGCAAGCTGCAGTTTCATGCCCATGCCGCGGGAGAGGTCCTTGACCTTTGTCTTGGAATCGAGGCCAAATCGGTTGATGAATCCGGCGAACGTTTCGCGGTCCCACGTGGGGTACGCCGGGCCTACGAGCGACTCGATCTGGCCCACCTTGAGCGTGGAGGGGAAGGGGCACGTGTCCAGGACAAGACCGACGCGGGAGCGTAGGTGGCGTTGCGACTCATCGGGCGCGTCGACGCCACAGTGCTGCCCAAACAGGTGCACCTCGCCGGCATCGAGCTTTATAAGCCCAAGCGCGGCGCGAATGGTCGTCGTCTTGCCGGCGCCATTTGCGCCCACAAAGCCAACGATCTGGCCGGGCTCACGGCAAGCGTGACGTCGCGCAGCGTAAAACGGTCGCTCACACGGCGTGAGATGCCTTTGAGTTCTAAAAGGTTTTGCATGGTATAGCCTTTCTTGCAGATGGCTACTGCATGGTTTCGGGGGCTACGAGGTCGAGCATTTCGTGCAGCTTGTCGCGCGTGACGCCCAAGGCTTCGGCTTGGCTTGCCGCTTTCGAAAGTAGCTCTTCGATATGGCAGAGCTGGTTTTCGCGCAAGAGTTCTTGGTTGCCCTCGGCGACAAAGCAGCCCTTGCCCTGCACAGTGCAGATAAACCCGAGCTGCTCCAGGTCGGCGTAGGCGCGCTTGGTGGTGATGACGCTCACGCCAAGATCGCTCGCGAGTGCACGGATGCTGGGGAGTTTGGCTCCCGCAGCGAGCGTGCCCGATAAGATCTGAGCTTTGACTTGCGAGGTTATCTGCTCGTAAATGGGCTTGTCGCTCGAATTGGATAGGATGATGTCCACAGCGGCTCCTTAGCTGATGGGCTACACGTGTATATAACCGGTAATCACAGTATATATACACTATGCACAGTTATGCAAGAGCTAAATGTGGAATAGCCCACCGGCGCCGCGCTTGCCCCAAAACAATCTCAATCTGTAACAGTAAGAGTCGATTTGCGTGGCTAGATGTTACAGAACGAGACATTGGCTGCCTGCCTTTCCGTTTATCTCGATTTGTAACAGCTAGACCCAATTTGGACGGCCAGATGTTACAGATTGAGATTGTGTCGGTGGGCAAGTTTGTTTGTCTCAATCTGTAACAGATGGGGGGCCAAATAAGCTCTGCTTGTTACAGATTGAGACAGTCTGCTGCAGAATACTTCCGATAACTAGCCGTTCACGTTCTGACTGATGAATTTGTCCTGATAGGTGCCCTATGGCGGGATTTCGCGGCTACAATAGTGCGGTTACAACGACGTAATGCACTCAATGCAAGAAAGGATCCGCATGGCAAGCCTGTCGGATGAAATCTCGTCGCGCCGCACATTCGCGATCATCAGCCACCCGGACGCCGGTAAGACCACACTTACCGAGAAGCTGCTGCTCTATACCGGCAGCATCCAGACTGCCGGCTCGGTCAAGGGCAAGAGCTCGGCCAAGCATGCCGTCTCGGACTGGATGGACATCGAGAAGGAGCGCGGCATTTCCGTCACCTCCTCGGTGCTGCAGTTCACTTACAACGGCGCCTGCGTCAACATCCTCGATACCCCCGGTCACCAGGACTTTTCGGAGGATACCTACCGTACCCTTATGGCCGCTGACGCCGCAGTCATGGTCATCGACGGCGCCAAGGGCGTCGAGGCCCAGACCAAGAAGCTCTTTAAGGTCTGTACGCTGCGCCATATTCCCATCTTCACCTTTGTGAACAAGCTCGACCACGAGGCTCGCGATCCGTTTGAGCTCATGGAAGAGATCGAGAACGTTCTGGGCATCAATACGTATCCTATGAACTGGCCGATCGGCAGCGGCCGCAACTTCCGCGGCGTGTTCGATCGTCAGACCCGTCGCGTCATTGCCTTTGAGGGCGACGGCCACGCCAACGCCACCAAGAAGGTCGCCGAGGTCGAGGCCGAGCTGGGCGATCCTTCCATGGATGAGCTCATCGGCGAGGAGAACCATAAGAACCTGATGGACGACATCGAGTTGCTCGATGGCGCTGGCGACGAGCTCGACTTGGATGCCGTGGCCTGCGGCAAGCTGAGCCCGGCGTTCTTTGGCTCGGCGCTCACCAACTTTGGCGTGGAGCCCTTCCTCAAGGAGTTCCTGCGTCTGGCCCCGACGCCGCGCGCCTATACCGATACGCTCACCAGCGAGCCGGTCGATCCCTGCCGCGACGACTTTAGCGGCTTTGTGTTTAAGATCCAGGCCAACATGGACAAGAACCACCGTGACCGCATCGCCTTTGTGCGCATTTGCTCGGGCAAGTTCGAGCGCGGCATGGACGCCTTCCACGTGCAGGGCAACCGCAAGCTCAAGCTTGCCACGGGCACGTCGATGATGGCCGATGACCGCGCGATTGTTGACGAGGCGTACGCGGGCGATATCGTGGGCCTGTTCGATCCGGGTATCTTTAGCATCGGCGATACCGTGTGCTCCGGCAAGCGCCACGTGCAGTATCCGCAGATCCCGACGTTTGCCCCCGAGATGTTCGCTCGCATTACGCAGGTCGATACGCTCAAGCGCAAGCAGTTCGTCAAGGGTATGGAGGAGCTTGCCCAGGAGGGCGCCATCCAGATCTTCCGCGAGCTGGGTGCCGGCATGGAGAGCGTTATTGTGGGCGTGGTCGGCGTGCTGCAGTTTGAGGTGCTCGAGCGCCGTCTCAAGGCCGAGTACCGTGTTGAGGTTCGTCGCCAGCCGCTGCCCTATACGGACATCCGCTGGATCCAGAACGACCCCGACACCATCGATATCCCGGGCCTTTCGCTCACGCGCGACACGCTGCGCGTCGAGGACATGCGCGGCGGTAAGCTGCTGCTGTTCACGAGCCCATGGAACGTGGATTGGGCAACCGACCACAACCCCGACCTGATCCTGTCGGAGTTTGGCAACGTAGCCTTTTAACGCATCGGCGCGGTAGTCCTGCGGGGCTGCCGCGTCGGTTGCTTGCCTGATGCCGTGTGAGCGGCTATCATACCCACCGTCGTCTCAAGACCGGGGCGTCCGAGCAGTTCGGGTCCGATATCCTGCTCGTTAAACCTAAAACCAAAGGAGTACATAATGATCAAGAAGGTCATGGAGGACTACAAGGTCCTGTTGCGGAGCATTCCCGCGGCAACGGTTTCGCTGTTTTTCGTGAGCGTCATCATGATGAACCTGCTGGCCAACAAAGAGCTTATCAGCCTGCCGTATCTGGCGCTCGATTGCGGCTTTGTGGTGAGCTGGGTTTCGTTTTTGTGCCAGGACATGATCTGCAAGCGCTTTGGTGCCAAGGCATCCATTAAAATCTCTATCCTCGCGCTGCTGGTCAACCTTGCCGTGAGCCTGTGCTTTTGGGCATGCTCGCTCACGCCCGGCATGTGGGGCGCTTACTACGACACGGGCATGATCGAGGTCAACACCGCTCTTAACGCCACCATCGGCGGCACCTGGTACGTGGTGCTGGGCTCTTCGCTGGCAATGCTCGTTTCTGCCGTGGTTAACTCCACGCTCAACCAGTCGCTCGGCCGTATGCTCAAGAAGAACAACTTCGCGAGCTTTGCCTTCCGCTCCTATGTGTCTACGGGCGTTGGCCAGTTTATCGACAACCTGGTCTTTGCCATTGTGGTAAGCCACACGTTCTTTGGCTGGACGTGGGTACAGGTCCTTATGTGCTCGCTGACCGGCGCTGTTGCCGAGCTGCTGTGCGAGGTCTTCCTGAGCCCCGTGGGCTACAAGGTCGTGCGTGGCTGGGAGCGTGAGAATGTGGGCGCCGAGTACCTCGAGCGCCACGCAACCGCCTAAGGAGCAAGTATGCGGGTTTTGATCACGGGCGCTTCGGGCGGTATCGGAGCCGCGTGCGTGCAGCGCTTTTTGGACGAGGGCCACGAGGTCGTGGGCTTTGATCTGCTGCCGGCGGCGATCAAACACGAGCGCTACCGCCATCTGATCGTTGATGTCCGCGAGCCGGACTCGTTTCCAGGCGACCTTGAGCCTCAGGTAATCGTGAACGTTGCCGGTACGCAGGATTCGGCCGACGACATCGCTGCCAACCTGTGTGGCACCATCAACGTGACCGAGCGTTACGCCTTTGTGGGGGAGGGGCTTGCCGCCAGGCCGGCGCCGGCTATCAAATCCGTGGTCAATGTGGGGTCGGCGAGCGGGCATACGGGATCGGAGTTTCCCGCCTATGCCGCCAGCAAGGGTGGCGTTATCGCCTACACCAAGAACCTTGCAAACCGTCTGGCGCCGCAGGCCATTGCCAACAGTGTGGACCCGGGTGGCGTTATCACGCCGCTCAACCGTTGTGTGATGGAAGACGAACACCTGTGGAGCCAGATTATGGAGCTCACGCCGCTTAAGCGCTGGGCCACTGCCCAAGAGATCGCCGAGTGGATCTACTTTGTGGGCGTGACCAACCGGTTTATGACCGGGCAGAGCCTGCTGATCGATGGCGGCGAGGCCGGCCGCACACAATTTATTTGGCCCGAATAGGAAACGCGCCCGATGGGAAGCCTTCGGGCGCGTTTTTGATGTATCGATTTTTAGCTGAGGCAAGTCCAGTTGACGGGGGTCGAGCCGTGTTGTTCGAGTAGCCGATTGGCTGCCGAGAAGGGACGCGACCCCATAAAGGCGGGGAGTTCTGCCGTGGCGCGGTTGGCCGAAAGCGGCGAGGGGTGCGTGGAGGCCAGGCAGAACTTGTCGGTTGCCTTGCCCGCGCCGATCGCGGCGAGCTTACCTTCGACCATCTGCTGAGCAAAGCGGCCCCATGCCAAAAAGACTACCGGCTGAGGCAGCTGACAACAGCGTTCGATAACGTAGTCGGTGAGCGTGCTCCAGCCCAGTTTGGCGTGCGAGTTCGCGGCATGCTCGCGCACGGTGAGCGTGGTGTTGAGGAGCAGGACGCCCTGTTGTGCCCATGGGGTTAGGTCTCCCGTGGCGGGAATGGGGCAACCCAGATCGGCTTTGAGTTCCTTATAAATGTTGCGCAGGCTCGGCGGCAACTTGGTTTGCGTCGTGGGGACCGAAAACGACAGCCCCATGGCCTGGTTGGGTCCGTGATAAGGATCTTGACCCAAGATGACAACCTTGACCTGGTCGGCCGGCGTGTAGGCGAGGGCATTGAGGATGTCGTCTTGTGCCGGGTAGATGGTTTGCTCGCCACGCAAAAGGGCGATGCGCTCGAGCAGCTGGTTCGTAGTGTCACGTACCGGCTGTGGCGCATCGCCCAACCAAGTTGCTATGTTGCGGTCGCGGGTTGCGGTGTCCATGGGGCTCCTTTATGGCAGATGCTCTGTTGGTATCTATTGTAAAGGCGCACCGGATACCTTTATGCCGCGGCTGTATGAGAAGTGGGGTCTACGAGACGTGCTCGGGCGCTCCTGCCATGCGAGCGTGTCCGTGTGCGCGAAGGCGCGGAAGTTCAACGGTTGCCACCATGACGCCGGTGAGGATGAGAGCGGCGCCAAAGAAGGCGATGGGGCTCAGGACCTCGCCGACCAGGAAGAACGAGAAGACGGCGGAGCAGACCGGCTCGAGCGAGAAGGCGAAGCCGGTGGTCTCGGCGGGCACGTGGGGCTGCACGAGCGTTTGGGTGATAAAGCCATAGGCAGAGCAGATGAGTGCGAGTGCGACGACAACGACGATCTCGCTCGGCGTGCCGGGAAGCGTGAAACCGCCAAAGGTGAATGCGGCGATACCCGAGAACAAGCCGCCGAAGCCCAGCTGCCAAACGCCCAGGGACAGCGGATCGACTTCTTCGACAAAGCGCTTCGCCACAATGATATGGCCGGCATAGACAAAGGCGGAGAGCAGCATGATGAGCGCGCCTGGGTTCAGGCTGGTGAAGTCGGCGCCCGAGAGCAGCAACATACCGCAGGTGACGATGGCGGTGCCGACGAGCACTTTGCGTTCGGGGGAGCGGCGCAGCAGGGCGGCGTTGGCAAACGGCACGATCACGACCGTCAGGCTCTGCAAAAAGCCGGCAGTGGAGGCAGAAGTGAGGCTAGAGCCCAAGCACATGCAGGTGAGCTCGGTTGCCATAATGGCGCCGATGATGGCGGCGCGGACCATAAGGTCGCGGTTGATGCGGAAAGCGCGCTTGTGGAAGAGCAAAAGGCAGGCCACAAAGGCGATGATGCAGCGCAGCGCAACGATGCTCGTGGCGTTCATGCTGTCCATGCCGATCTTCATGAGGGGGTACGAAAAGCCCCATGCGACGGGAACGGAAAATGAGAGCGCGATTGCTTTTTTGCGATCCATGGGACTCCTTTTGTTACAGAACGGTTTCGTAAAAAGGATTCTGCTCCCAGATGTGGATGTAGTAAAGCGAATGTATCTTCAGTATGATTAAGAAATACTAATGTTGGCAGAAAAAGCCCTGGCAAAACGTTTTACAGCTACATCGATGTGGAGGCACGATGGCATCGCGGTATCAGATTGTTTGTATGGTGGTCGATTGCGGCAGCCTGAAACGTGCGGCGGACGAGCTGGGCTATACGCAAAGTGCGGTGAGCCAGGCCGTCAAGGCGCTCGAGCGCGAGCTGGGCACCACGATTATCGAGCGCGGCAAGCAGGGTGTGTCGCTTACGCGCGACGGCAAGCAGTACCTGCCGTATTTGCGCCAAATCGTAACTGCCGAGGCCGAGCTCGAGGGCAAGCGCCAGGAGCTGCTGGGGCTCTCTTCGACTGATATTCGTATCGCGACGTTTACCAACGTGAGTCGTACCGTGCTGCCGCGTGTGATCCGCGACTTTGGGGCCCTGCATCCGGGCGTGCACTTTACCCTCAAGCAGGGCGATTACACGCGCAACGCTCAATGGGTGCACGATGGCGTGGTTGATTTTTGTTTTACGGCACGCGGATTTACCGCTGGGCTCGAGAAGCGCGTCGTCTATCACGACGAGTTGGTGGCATTGTTGCCGGCCGCGCATCCGCTGACGGCAAAGGAAAAGGTGACACTCGCCGACCTGGCGTCCGAGCCGTTTGTGCTGCTGGATGAGGGCGAACAGAGTCTGGTACTCGATGCATTCGCAACGCACGGGCTGTCGCCGCACGTGACGAGTGAGGTGACCGACGACTACACCATCATGGCGATGGTGGAGGAGGGCCTAGGCGTGAGCATGCTGTATCGCCGTACCGTTGAGGGCATGCGAGCCGATATTCGTGTGCGGCCCATCGTGCATGCCCCCTCGCGCGACGTGGTGGCCGCCTGGCGCAGCTGGGACACCATGCCCATCGCCACGAGGCGCTTTATCGACTATATGAGCTCACATATTGTCAATTAATGACTGGCGTGGCGTTGAGTGCGGTGTTTAGCGGGTTGTCGCTTTGGCTTGGGTGGCGCGATAGGTGCGTGCCGGGTGGCAGAGTAGTACCGCCACGACCATAAAGAACGCCGTGGTGCCCAGGCTGATGGGGTAGACCATCATGATGTTCGCAAAGGTGCGGAAGTGCGGGAACACGCAGAACACCCAATAGAAGCGGATGCCGCAGACGCAGATCATGGTGATGAGGGCGGGCGTGAGCGAGATGCCAAAGCCGCGCAGGTAGCCTGACATGTTTTCGTAGAACATGCTAAAGGCGTACGCCGGGAAAATCGAACACACGCGGATATAGCCGATCGAGACGATGTTGGGGTCGCTGTTGAACAGCGATAGGATTTCGCGCCCCAGGCCGACAATAACGATAATTGTGGTGAGCGCGACGATACCGCCTTCGACCAGGCAGACTTTGAGCGTCTTGGTGCAGCGGTCGATCTGGCGGGCACCGTGGTTTTGTCCCACAAAGGTGGTGCAAGCCTGGCTAAAGCTGTTGAGCAGGTTGTAGCACACGTACTCCAGGCTCATGGCGGCGCTCGATGCCGCCATGACCTCGGTGCCCAAGCTGTTGATGGCGGATTGGATGATGATATTGGCGACGGCAAAGACAGCGCTTTGGATGCCGGCGGGCAGGCCGATCTTGACGATGCGCTTGAGGGCGATGGGGTCGATAGCCAGGTCGCGCGGGGTGACGCGGACGACGGAATCGGTCTTGAGCAGGCGGATAAAGAGCGTAGCGGCGCTGACGGTGTAGGCGATGGCGGTGGCTATGGCGACGCCCGCGACGCCCCAGTGGAGTACGGGGACAAAGATGAGGTCCAGACCAATGTTGAGGACGGTGGACACGGCAAGCGCCTGCAGCGGCATGCGGGTGATGCCGACGGAGCGGAAGATCGCGGCCTCAAAGTTGTAGAGCAAGATCGAGGGCATGCTCAGTAAAAAGACGCGTAGATAGAGTGAGGCGAGCGGCATGGTCTCGGCGGGAACGTTGAGCGCGGCGAGCATGGGCTCGGCAAAGATCTCGCCCAGCGCGATGACGACGAAGCCCACGAGCGCCATTAAAATCGAGGTATGGACGGCGCGTTTGACCATGTTCTGATCGTTGCGGCCGATGGCGTTGGCGATGACCACGTTGGAGCCAAGCGACATGCCAATAAACAGGTTGAGCATAAGACTGGTAAGCGGAACATTGGAGCCGACCGCCGCCATGGCGAGGGTTCCCTGGTCGCCCGAGAAATTACCAATGATGACCGTGGCGATTAGGTTCGACAGCTGCTCCAAGATGCTCGTGGCGGCCACGGGGAAGGCGAACAGGGGAATATTGCGCCACAGCGAGCCGGTGGTCATGTCAATGTGCTTAGATACGGTGTCAGCCATACGCTCTCAATCTCTAACATGCTTTTTCGTGCTCATTTGCGCAGATGATGATACTCCTAATCGACTAGTCATTGGGGACGTTCTAAAACGATTAGTCATTCAAGAACGTCTCCAATGACTAGGTGGGGAAGGCGTGCGACAATGGTGGGCGTTGTGTAGTCCGCGCTAAGGAGTTGCCATGTTGTTGTGTCCCGTTTGCCATGAGCCGCTGGTGGATGACGAACGCGGTGCTGTGTGCGCGGGCGGACACCGGTTTGACCGTGCGCGCGAGGGCTATCTATATCTGCTGCGCTCGTCCAAGAGCGGCGACTCCATGGGCGATCCCAAGTCGCAGGCACGCAGCCGTCGCGACTTTCTGAACCGCGGCTACTACGCGCCGTTGCGCGATGCAATGGTTGAGCTGGCGCGCAAGCAGGTGCCTGGGCGCGCCGCGTCTACGAATGGCCCCATGACGCTGCTCGATATTTGCTGTGGCGAGGGCTACTACACCAGCGCCATAGGCGCGGTGCCGGGCGTGGACGCTTACGGATTCGACTTGGGCAAAGAGATGGTGCGCCTTGCCGCCAAGCGCGGCGATGCGACCTACTTCGTGGCCAATATGAAGGACATCCCCGTGGCCGATGGCGCCTTCGATATGGTGACCGAGCTCTTCGCTCCCTTTAACGAGCGCGAGTTTGCCCGCGTGCTGGCGCCCGAGGGCTCGCTCTACACCGTCGTGCCAGGTGCCCGTCATCTGTTTGGGCTTAAGGAAGTGCTCTACGATACACCGTACCTTAACGACGAGAAGCTGCCGCAGACCACTGAGCTCGAGTTGGTCGGAACGCAGCGGGTGTCTGCGAATATTACGCTTCAGACCCAGGCCGACATCGAGGCGGTGTTCCAGATGACGCCGTACTACTACCGCACGCGCCCTGCCGATAAAGAGCGCCTGGCAAACTTGGATACCCTTCAAACCGACATCGACTTCATCATCGCCGAGTACCGCCACAGCTAACAACCTGCCAAAAAGGGACAGGTTTATTTTGGTAGGTTTTATCTGGGCAAACGTAAAGGGCCGACCGCGGAGATGCGCGATTGGCCCTTTTTAGTTGCTTGGCTGCAGAGGTTATGAGAAGCGAGCGCTTACAGGCGGTCCTTGTTCTCGGCCTTAACGGCGTGTGCCTGCTGGACAAAGAACAGGTCGTACACCACGATGACAAAGGCGCCAAAGTTGATGGCGTCGCCGCCAAACGCGGGAAGCGTGAGCACCGCTTGGGCAAGCGTGGCGACCGCGGCAACAATACCGAGCTTAAACGCGCCGTCCACCTGCGAAGGCTTGTTGGCGCCCTTGATACCGGCGACGCCTGCGGCAAGGTCGACGAGACCCTTGGCGATAAGCACGACCGCTGCGAGCGTGGCGTACGAACCGTACGTGGAATCGAGACCGCCCGTGGCGATACCGACGCCGGCGGTGACGAGGCTGGCGATGCCCAAAACAAAGTAGATGAGAGCAAGGATTTTGAGAGTCTTGCGAGTGAAGCTCATGGCTGGTCCTTTCGATACGAGTACGCCAACTTGGCGCACCCAATGTACTGCACATATGGTGAAGCACATTGTAGTTCAACGCGGCGATGCATGCGCCAGAAAGCGCTTTGAGCCCGCGCGGCCCAACCCAACCTTTCAAAAAGGAAAGCTGGACGTAAGCCAAATCGATGGCAGCTCATGTGTAGCGCTGCGATGATGAGGCCGTAACAAGGAGCTGGTCTCAAGGAGGAGTCATGATGTACGGAGCAGAGCAAGTACGAGAGCCGCGGTCGCTGGGAAGGCGCATGAGCGATTCTGTGATCGCTGCCGTGTGCACGGGGTTGATGGCGGTGCTTTGCATTGGGATGCTGTGGGCCATGTCGCATGTGGGACAATAGCGGACGGTTGGGTGCTGGCATAAACGGCGCCCCGCGTATTCGTTTGTTTATTAAGGAGTGTCCATGGGCGTCGTCGATCCCTTTTCTGTTGCTCGGGCCGCGGGGCTTGAGCTGACCGGGAAGCCCGAGGGCCTCACGCTCACCGACGGCTCGATGGAGCTGCGAGCCGATTTTGCCCGCATGCTGCCACGACTCAAGCAAGGCCGTCTGCAGCAAGAGCTGCTGGTAAAGGCTGCGCGCGCAAAAGGCATCGAGAGCCCATGGGCGATTGACGCCACGGCAGGCTTTGGCGAGGATTCGCTGCTGCTGGCGGCCGCGGGCTTTGCCGTCGATCTGTATGAGCAGGATTGCGTGATCGCGGCGCTCCTCAAGGATGCCCTGGATCGCGCGGCAGATGATCCGGCGCTTGCGGCTGCCGTGTTACGCATGCGCTTACATGCGGGCGAGGACAGCATTGCCGGCCTTCGCCATGTAGCTGAGCTGATCGGTCAGGGCGAGCTTGCCGCTCCCGACGTGGTGTATCTGGACCCCATGTTTCCCGGGCGCACCAAGAGCGCGGCGGTCAAAAAGAAGTTCCAACTCTTGCACCATCTGGAACAGCCGTGCGCCGATGAGGAGTCGCTGGTCGAAGCTGCGCTTGCGGTGCACCCGCGCAAGGTGGTTATCAAGCGGCCGGTGAAGGGGCCACTGCTTGCCGGCGTTAAGCCGAGCTATCAACTTGCGGGCAAGGCCGTTCGTTACGATGTGTTGGTGCCGCCGCGCCCGTAGCTTGCGTGCGATGGTTGGCGCTCCGTCAGTGCCGTGCCGATGCGGGGTCTATTTCCAAGGGTGCGACGTCAGGTGCCAGCCGCCGCAGTATTCGCATTTGTAGCAGGCCAAACCGCGCCGCCCGCGGTTTTCGCAGTCGGCCATAACGGCCTCGGCCTCGGCGCGCGTGTCGTAACGGTTTTTGCGCTCGCACGACTTGTAGCGCCAGGCTTCATCGCGCTCGGCATCCAGGGCGTCGCGGCGCTCATCCTCGCGCGCAAACAGGTCGCTCATATCGCCGCCGGTGGCAGCGCCCAAAAACTCGCTTTTGGCCTTTGACCAGGCGGCTCGCTTTTTGCTCCCCATCTGCTTCGCGCCTCTCTCCAAACGTTGGTATCATTGCTCAATCAAAGTGATACCAATAAACGTGAGGTCGCCGCGTGATGATCAGAAAAACCCTCGATACCGACATTCCCGCCGTCATGGCTATCTATGACGTGGCCCGTGCCTTTATGCGCGCGCATGGCAACGCCACGCAGTGGCCCGAGGGCACGCCTTCGGCCGAGCGGCTGGCTGCCGATATTGCCGCCGGTGGCAGCTATGTGTGCGAAGCCGACGGCCGCGTGGTGGCGACGTTTGCCTTTTTACCGGGCCCGGACGAGTGCTATGACGTAATTGAGGACGGTCGATGGCGTAGCGACACTCCGTATGCTGTGCTGCACCGTGTGGCATCCGACGGCACCACGCATGGCGTCGCGGCTGCGATGTTTGCCTTTGCCAAAGAGCGTGCCGATCACCTGCGTATCGACACGCATCAGGACAACCTGCCCATGCAGGGTGCCATCATAAAGGCCGGCTTTGAGCGCGCTGGTATCGTGTATGTGTCGGACGGTACGCCGCGTGTTGCGTTCGACTGGCTGCGCGAGGCGTAAGAGCAGGGGCGCGTGTCAACAATTCGCGCGAACGAAAATGGTCCCACCCGGGGCCATTTTCGTTCGCTGCGCTGATTTGCAAGCCGGCTTTCGCAAGGCGCGAACCTACGAAAATCGCCGCGCGGCAACGCGGGGCGATGAGCTCGGTCGGGGGATAGGGCCCGCTTCGCCCGCCGGCTCGTAAATTGTATCATCCAGTGTGGAGCGTGAACGCCCGTTGCCGCGTGCGATGGGCTTGTAATAAGAGGAGAGCCATGTCGAAGCAAGCGGTCGTTGGAATCTTGGCGCATGTCGATGCCGGCAAGACCACGTTGGCCGAGGCCATGCTGTTCAACGCGGGTCGTATTCGCAAGCGCGGCCGCGTGGACGATGGCGATTCGCATCTGGATACGAACGCGATCGAGCGCGAGCGCGGCATTACGATTTTCTCGTCGCAGGCTGTGCTCGACCATGGTGATGCCCATGTCATGCTCGTGGATGCGCCGGGGCATGTCGATTTTTCTGCCGAGGCGGAGCGCACATTGCGCGCGCTGGACTACGCGATTTTGGTTGTGGGTGCCAACGATGGCGTGCAGGGGCATACCGAAACTCTGTGGCGCCTGCTTGCGCGCTATGACATTCCGACGTTCATCTTTATCAACAAAATTGATTTGGAGAATCCCGGTTGCGATGTTTTGCTGGCACAGCTCGGGCGGCGTCTTTCCGAAGGCTGCCTGGATGCCAACGAACTGCTGGCGGGCGGCGCCGTTCAGGAGGACGCTGCCGCGTTGGACGAAGCGGCGCTCGAGGAGTTTCTTGAGGCGGGTGAGCTTTCCGTCGCGACGCTGTCGCGCATGGTTGCCGAGCGCAAGCTCTTTCCCTGCTTTGCCGGCTCGGCGCTCAAGGACCAAGGCGTGGACGAGCTTCTAGATGGCATGTGTACACTGATGCGTGAACAGGCATGGCTCCCGGAGTTTGCCGCGCGCGTCTACCGCGTGAGCCGCGGGGATCGCGGTGAGCGCTTGGCTTGGGTTAAAGTGACCGGCGGCACGCTGCATGCCAAGCAGATGATTAACGGACGTTCCGGTGTCGAGGCGTGGGAGCAGAAGGTCGACCAGGTACGCATCTATAACGGCGAGAAGTATGAGCTTGCCCAAGAAGTTGCTGCTGGCGGTATTTGTGCCGTGACGGGTCTTGCACACGTTCGCCCAGGGGACGCCCTAGGCGCGGAATCCGCGTGCGATGCGCCCGTCATTGCGCCAGTTCTCACCTATACGGTGCTTCCGGGCGAACACGATGTCCACGCGGTGTTCAAAGCACTGACTGAGCTGGCGGACGAAGACCCCATGCTCGGCGTAAGCTGGAATACGCATCTTGAGCAGATTCATTTGCAGTTGATGGGTGCCGTGCAGCTCGAGGTCGTGCAGCGGGTGTTGGCCGATCGCTTTGGCCTTTCGATTGCGTTTGAGCCCGGCGGCATTCTCTATAAGGAGACCATTTCGCAGCCGGCCGAGGGCGTGGGGCACTTTGAGCCATTGCGCCACTATGCCGAGGTGCATCTGCGCCTGGAGCCGTTGCCAGCGGGTTCGGGCGTGCAGTTTGGGACCGTGACCTCGACCGACGAGCTCGATCTTAACTGGCAGCGTCTGGCGCTCACCAACGCTATGGAGCGCGATCACCTGGGCGTGCTGACCGGCTCGCCCATCACCGATGTGCGCATTACGCTCACGGGCGGCCGTGCGCATGCCAAACACACCGAGGGCGGCGATTTTCGCCAGGCCACGTACCGCGCGATTCGCCAGGGGCTCATGCGGGCGCGCGAGGCCGGCACGGCGGTGCTGCTGGAGCCGTGGTATTGCTTTGAGCTCGAGGTGCCGGGGGAGTGCGTGGGTCGGGCGCTCTCGGATGCCACGCGCATGGGTGCCGAGTACGAGCCGCCGACGATGGCAGGAGACCGGGCGAAGCTTGTGGGTCGCGTGCCAGCATCCGAGGTGCAGGATTACGCGCTGGAGGTGGCTGCCTACACGAGCGGTCGCGGTCATCTATACCTGGAGTTCGCCGGCTATGCGGCTTGCCATGATGCCGAGCGCGTAATCGAGACGGCCGCCTATGGGCCCGAGGCCGATCTGCCCAACACGCCCGATTCGGTCTTTTGCTCTCACGGCGCCGGTTACACGGTCAAATGGTACGACGTACCCGCCGCGGCGCACGTAAAGGTCGATCCCGCCACCTTCCGCCCCTGGCGAGCAGCAGACGCGGAGTTTTTCGGCCATAGGTGATAGAGGGTCAGACTCTTTGCCGCATTTAATTGGTATAACTCGGTATAAGTTGGTATAACTGTTACCAGGGTTTACCGATCCGAGGAGGCCGACATGAATCCAAATCCCTTTAAGCCTACGGCTGGCAAGTGGCCTCCGATACTCATCGGCCGCGAGTCGGTCATCGAAGATTTTGAGGAAGGACTCGACAACGGCGCCGGAGCGCCAGGTAGGCTCATGCTCATTACGGGAAACCGCGGCTGCGGCAAAACGGTTCTCCTGCGGGAGCTGCAACGTCTAGCCAGCGAGCGCGGATGGGCGGTTATCTCCGATTCCGCTTCGCTTGGCTTATGCGACCGCTTAGCCGACGCGCTTCGCTCGAATAAACCCGTTGTGACGTCAATGGAGTTCGGGCCGTCGTTTGGCCGGATGTCGGTCGAGGCAGCGCGGGCAAAAGGCGAGACATTGCGCGGGCTAGTCAACGAACGCCTCAAGAAACTCGGGCCGGGAAAGGGCTTACTGTTTGCGATTGACGAGGCCCAATCTGTGTCTATCGAGGAACTGGCGGCGCTGGCCGTTCTCTATCAGCAGGTGCTCGGAGACCAGGATGCCACGGGCTTGTCCGATAGCGATCAGCGCGGCCTTGCGCTTGTTTTTGCCGGCTTACCCAGTATGGTTGACGATCTGCTCGAAGAGCCGAGCGTGACGTTTTTGCGGCGTGCCCAGCAGCGTACGCTGGGGGCGATATCTTTGCCCAAGGTGCGCGATTCGTATATCCAGACGGTCAAAGACGCTGGTCTTTACGTTGACGTGGAGACGGCGGACCTTGCGGCGCGCAAAAGCATGGGGCATTCCTATATGGTTCAGCTGGTGGGCTATTACATGTGGCGCTCTGCCGTCCGGCGTGGCTCGCAGGTCATTGAAAGGTGCGATGTCGAGGATGGCCATGCGGATGCCGTCTTCGAGTTCTACGAAGCGGTCGACGCGCCCCTGTATTATGGATTGCGCAGTCCGCAACGCCTCTTTGTCGAGGCCATGGCGGTTGACGAGGGTAAACCGACGCGTATGGCGGATATCATTGAGCGCTGCGACCATACTCAGAGTTGGGCGAGCAAATATCGCGCAAGCCTGATTCGCGAGCGCGTCATCGAGGCTGCCGGATACGGCCTCGTCCGGTTTACCGTGCCCATGCTGGGCGAGTATATCTGCGACTGCATTTTATGGCATGAGTAGGGTGATAAAGGTGACGGAACAGAAGATGAGCCCGCAGGCGATCGAGGTGCGTGGCGCGCGTGTACACAACCTCAAGGACATCGATATCGATATTCCGCTGGGAAGGCTTGTGGGCATTGCCGGCGTATCGGGTTCGGGTAAGAGTTCGCTGGCGCTGGGGGTTCTTTATGCCGAGGGCTCGCGTCGCTACTTGGAAGCACTCAGCACCTATACTCGCCGTCGCCTGACGCAGGCCGAACACGCCCAAGTGGACGAGGTGCTGCACGTGCCGGCGGCGCTTGCATTGCATCAGCGCCCCAGCGTGCCGGGCGTGCGTTCCACCTTTGGCACCATGACCGAGCTCAACAATAGCCTGCGTCTGCTCTTTAGCCGCTGCGCCCAGCACGTGTGCCCGCATTGCGGGGCGCGTGTGGAGCCGAGCCTTAACGTGGCTGCGGGCCTGTCGCTCACGTGTCCGACATGCGGCCGCGAGTTCTACGCGCCGAGTGCCGAGGACTTGGCTTTCAATAGCGGTGGTGCGTGCCCTACCTGCGGCGGCACCGGTGTCATGCGTGAGGTGGACGAGGCGAGCCTGGTGCCCGACGAGTCAAAGACCATCAACGAGGGCGCAGTGCTTCCCTGGGGTACGCTCATGTGGGATCTGATGAAGCAGGTGGCAGGCGAGATGGGCGTGCGCACCGACGTGCCGTTTAACCAGCTCACGCCTCAAGAGCGCGACATCGTGTTTCACGGCCCGGCGGTTAAGAAGCACATTCTCTACGTTCCCAAAAACGGCGAGGGCGCCACGCCGCTCGATTTCACTTATTACAACGCCGTCTATACCGTTGAGAATGCGCTCGCCAAGGTTAAGGACGACAAGGGCCTCAAACGCGTTGCACGCTTTTTGCGCGAGGGGCCATGCCGTGACTGTGGTGGCACGCGTCTCTCCGAGGCTGCGCGCCAGCCCCAGGTGCGCGGTATCAATCTGGCGCAGGCCGCGGCCATGACGCTGGGTGATGCGGTTGAGTGGGTGCGCGGGGTGCCCTCATCCCTGCCGGCCGAGATGCGGCCCATGGCGACGGATATCTGCGATTCATTTTTGGGTGCGGCCCGTCGTCTGGTCGATCTAGGTCTCGATTACCTTTCGCTCGATCGCGCCGGCGCCACGCTCTCCACGGGCGAGCGTCAGCGCGTTCAGCTTGCCCGCGTGGTGCGAAACCGATCGACGGGCGTGCTTTATGTACTGGATGAGCCCTCGATCGGCTTGCATCCTGCCAATGTCGACGGCTTGGTAGGCGTGATGCGCGATCTGGTGGATGACGGCAACACCGTGGTTGTTGTCGACCACGATACGCGCGTACTGGCGGAAGCCGACTATCTGGTCGAGATGGGCCCCGTTGCCGGAGCAGGCGGCGGTAACGTGATCGCTGCAGGTACGGTGGACGAGGTCGAGCAATCGCAGGGCAGCCGCATCGCGCCGTTTTTGTGCTCAGAGTCCAAGCGCTTGCGTCCACAGGTGACTGACGAGGAAATGTTCGACCAGGGACATATCCGCATGGCAACCGATGCCATCCATACCGTAAAACCGCTCGAAGTCGATATCCCGCGCGGCCGCCTTGTAGCGGTGACGGGCGTTTCGGGCTCGGGCAAGACGACGTTGGTGCTCGAGACGCTCATTCCGGCGCTTAAGGCCCGGGCAGCTGGCGAGCGCCTGCCAAGACACGTGCGTTGGGTCGATGCCGAAGGCATTGCCCGTGCCAACCTGATTGACGCCACGCCCATCGGCGCCAACGTGCGCTCGACGGTCGCAACCTATGCCGACATCCATGATGAGCTGCGCCGCGCCTTTGCCCGTACGCCCGAGGCCAAGGCGGCTGGCTACAAGGCGGGTGCCTTTAGCTATAACACTGGCGCCTTGCGCTGTCCTACGTGCGACGGCACGGGATCGATATCGCTCGACGTGCAGTTTTTGCCCGACGTCGAGATTGTCTGCCCGGCATGTCGCGGTTCGCGTTATGCAGACGTGGCTTCGCGTATCCATCGCGAGGGCAAGGACGGGAGCTTGCTGACGTTGCCGCAGCTCATGGACATGAGTGTGGACGAGGCCATCGACGCCACACTGGGACTCAAGAAGGTTCAGGCGCGCTTGCAGACCTTACACGACCTGGGCTTGGGTTATCTCACGCTCGGTGAGCCCACGCCGGCGCTTTCGGGCGGCGAGGCGCAGCGTCTTAAGCTTGCGAGCGAGATGGGGCGCGTGCAGGACGATGCCGTATTCGTGTTCGACGAGCCCACGATTGGCCTGCATCCGCTCGATATTCAGGTGCTGCTGAGCGTGTTTGACGGCCTCGTTGCCAAGGGCGCCACAGTCGTCGTGATCGAGCACGACCTCGACCTTATCCGTAACGCCGATTACGTGATTGACATGGGCCCAGGCGGTGGCGACGCCGGCGGGCAAATCGTCTGCGCCGGCACGCCGGGCGACATCGCGGCCTGCTCCGCAAGCATCACCGGCCGCTACCTATAGGCAATGTGACAAAGGGGCTGCCCCTTTGTCACATCCCTGCAAAGCCCGTTTGTCGTAGCGCCTCGTAGAGGACGATGGCGGCGCTGTTGGAGAGGTTGAGTGCGCTGATGCGGTAGT
>USMH01000004.1 GCA_900555745.1 uncultured Collinsella sp. | reverse complement strand
ACCCCAACGACCATGACGTCCGCTTTGTCGAGGACGACTGGGAGAGCCCGACGCTCGGCGCCTGGGGCCTTGGCTGGGAGGTCTGGCTCAATGGCATGGAGGTCACGCAGTTTACGTACTTCCAGCAGGTGGGCGGTATCGAGGTCGACCCCGTGCCCGTCGAGATCACCTATGGCCTGGAGCGCATCGCCATGTATGCGCAGGGCGTCAATTCCGTCTACGACTTGGTGTGGAGCTACCTGCCCGACGGCACGCCCATGACCTATGGCGACGTGTTCCTCGAGAACGAGCGCGAGTTCAGCGCCTACAACTTTGAGGTCGCCAACGTCGAGATGATGCGTCAGAAGTTTGACGACTACGAGGCCGAGTGCCACTCCTGTCTGGAGCGCAAGCTGCCGCTGCCGGCGTACGACTGCGTCATGAAGTGCAGCCACGCCTTCAACCTGCTCGATGCCCGTGGCGCGCTGTCCGCGGTCGAGCGTGCCAACTACATCCTGCGCGTCCGCGCCGTCGCCAAGGCGTGCTGCGAGGCCTACATGGCCGAGGTCGCCGGAGTCAACGAGAATGCCGACCAGGAAGGCGAGGTGGCGTAAGCCATGGCAGACGCTAAGGATTTCCTGTTTGAGATCGGTACGGAAGAAATGCCCTCCGCACCGCTGAACAATGCCGTCAAGCAGCTTGGCACCATGATCGCCAAGGGTCTCGACGAGGCCGGTCTGGCCCACGGCGAGGTCCGCGTGATCTCGAGCCCGCGCCGCCTGGCTGCGCTCGTTGCCGACGTCGCCACCGCGACCGACGAGGTTCACGAGGTCAAGCGCGGCCCCGCGGCAAACATTGCCTTCGATGCCGACGGCAACGCCACCAAGGCCGCCCAGGGCTTTGCCCGCAAGTGCGGTGTGGCTGCCGAGGACCTGGTCCGTCGCGAGGACACCGACGGCCGCGAGTACGTGTTCGCCGAGAAGAACATTCCCTCCGCTCCGGCTACGCCGATCCTGACGTCTCTGTGCGAGAAGACTATCGCCGGCCTGCAGTGGCCCAACTACCGCAGCCAGCGCTGGGGCCACGAGCACGCTACGTTTGTTCGTCCGGTCCGTTGGATCTGCTGCCTTTTGGGTGAGGACGTCGTGCCCGTGTCGTTTGCCGATGTGACGAGTGGCAATACCACGCGCGGACATCGCGTTCTGGGCCCCGGTGACCATGTGGTCGCCAGCCCCGCCGTCTACGAGCAGGTGCTCGAGGACGCCGGCGTGCTCTCTGCCGAGCGTCGTCGCGAGGCCATCCTTGCCGGTATCGCCGAGGTCGAGGCTGCGCGCCCCGGCTGCCATGTCGACACGCCTAAGAAGGTCTTTGAGGAGGTCATTAACCTCTGCGAGTGGCCGACGGTGCTTGTCGGTACCTTCGATGAGGAGTTCCTCAAGGTCCCGCACGAGATCATCTGCGAGTCCATGCTCACCAACCAGCGCTACTTCCCGATTTATGACGGCGAGGGCAAGCTCACGCGTGAGTTCGTAGTCGTCTCCAACAGCAAGCCCGAGAATGCCGAGCGCGTGATCGACGGCAACGAGCGCGTCGTGCGCGCCCGTCTGGACGACGCCAAGTTCTTCTATGAGGAGGACCTGAAGATCTCCCTTGACGAGTTCCGCGAGCGTCTGGCCAAGGTCGCCTTCCAGGAGAAGCTCGGTAGCGTGCTCGCCAAGTCCGAGCGTATTGAGCAGCTCGCGCTCGCCATCGCCCGCGAGGCTCACCTGGGTGCCCATCTGGCCGCCGATGCGGCTCGCGCCGCTCACCTGTGCAAGGCCGACCTGGTGTCTAACGCCGTCGTCGAGTTCACGAGCCAGCAGGGCGTGATGGGCGGTTACTACGCCATCGCGATGGGGGAGAACGACGAGGTCGCCCATGCTATCCGCGATCATTATCGTCCCCGCTTTGCCGGCGATGATCTGCCCGAGGGCACCGCTGGCTGCATCGTGGCCTGTGCTGACAAGCTCGATACCATTGCCGGTATCTTTGCCATCGGCGAGCCCCCGACCGGCTCCTCCGACCCCTATGCGCTGCGTCGTGCCGCTATCGGCATCATCAACATCCTGCGCGACCGCCTGCCGATCGACCCCACGTCGCTCATCGACTTTGCGCTCGAGCTCTATAGTGAGCAGGGCATTGAGTTTGACGCCGCCGAAGTCGCCCAGCAGGTTCGCGACTTCTTCCATGGCCGCCTGGTGAGCATGGCCCGCGACGAGAAGATCCCGGCCGATACCGTTGCCGCCGTCTCTGCGGTGCACATCATCGCCCCGTCCGTCTTCTTCGCCCGCTGCGCCGCCCTCGACGAGGCTCGCAAGAACGACGCCGAGACCTTTGACAACCTGGCGACGGCCTATGCCCGTGCCGCGCATATCTCCAAGCCCGAGCTGGGCGCGGAGTACGACCGCGCCCTGATGGGCGAGGTCGAGCTCGCGCTTGCCGATGCCTCCGAGGCTGCTCAGACCGCTGTCGACGCCGCCCTTGCTGCCGAGGATTACCCGGCCGCATTTGCGGCCCTTGCCGCCCTGCGCGCCCCCATCGACCGCTTCTTCGATGAGGTTATGGTCATGGACAAGGACGAGCAGCTCCGCGATAATCGCCTTAAGCTGCTCAACCGCTTCGAGGCCGTTTTCTCCGGCATCGCCAACATCGGTGAGCTTGCCCGCAAAAAGTAAGCCAGCCTGCGCGTAAGCGCAAAAGGAGCCCCGCATGGATTGCCCGGTCACCGCTCGTCCCACCGTTATCGTTATCTCCGACTCGCTCGGTGATACCGCTTGTGAGGTGGTGCTTGCGGCGTCCGGGCAATTTGATGAAGGGGCTTTTTGTGTTTTGCGCCTGCCTAAGGTGACTTCTGTGGAGCAGGTCAAGTCATTTGTGGGGCCGCGCGTCGATGCCGACCATCGCGATATCGCCGTGTTCCATACCATCGTCGACCCGGCGCTACGTGCTCGTGTGCTCGATTACCTGGGCATGCTGCATATTCGCTCGGTCGACCTGATCGGCCCGACGCTCGCCGTGCTGTCGTCGCTCATCGGTGTGCCGCCCAAAGGCGTTGCGGGCGTGATTCACAGGACCGATGACCGCTATTTCCATCGTATCGAGGCCATGGAATATTTCGTTGAGCACGATGATGGACGCGGCTGCGACGACCTGTCGGGTGCCGATATCGTGCTGCTGGGCGTATCGCGCACGTCCAAGACGCCGCTGTCGATGTTTTTGGCCTTTCAAGGTTACAAGGTTGCCAATGTTCCGTTGGCCCATGGCATGGAGCCGCCCAAGTCAATTTACGAGGTCGACCCGATGCGTTTGTTTGGCCTGATTTCGACCGTCGACGTTATTTCCGAGATTCGCGATAGCCGCTTGGGCGATGACTACGCCCGTGCCGTTGCCGGCTCCTATGCCGAGCCCGAGAGCGTGCGCAGCGAGCTCGAGGAAGCTCGTGCCCTCATGAAGCGCCTAGGCTGCTTTGTGGTGCGTACCGACGGCAAGGCCATCGAGGAAAGCGCTGCCGAGATCATTAGCCACTTGGAGGAAATCCAAGAAGCCCGCGCCCGCCGCGCCGCCAGTCGAGTGCAGCAAAGTTAGCTCATTGGAGTAGTTAAAAAGCCCCGTCCTAAATAGACTACCTCAAAATAATGCACGATAATGATAAAGCGATTTAGCAAGAAACTTGCATCTGACCTGCATTTCTCTTGCAGTGGTATCTTCATAAGGTAACCACCTTTATCTACCGTTTACCGCCAGTTTTAGCACGTTTACCAAACCGCGCACCCTCTGCTCAAGTCTGCCCAAAACGCGCCGTATAGTTCCCTCACGGCCCGCATCCGGTGGGTCGATTCGTTACCACGGTCGTGCGCGAGAGCGCATGGAAGGGGAAGTATCGTGAGCGATTGCAAGAGGGTTTACCGTTTTGGAACCGACGCCCAGGGCACCTGTGTCACCGAGGGCGACAAGTCCATGAACTTCGTGCTTGGCGGCAAGGGCGCTAACCTTGCCGAGATGAGCCGTATCGGCCTGCCGGTTCCCGGTGGCTTTACCATTACCTGCCAGACTTGTGTCGAGTACTCCGGCGCCGGTAACGTGTGGCCCGAGGGCGCACTCGATGAGATCGTTGCTGCCGAGGCGGACCTCGAGGCCCGCTGCGGCAAGAAGCTCGGCGACGCCCGCGATCCGCTGCTCGTGTCGGTTCGCTCGGGCGCTCCGTTCTCCATGCCCGGTATGATGGACACGGTCCTCAACTTGGGCCTCAATGACGATTCCGTCCAGGGCCTCATCGCGCAGACGCAGAACCCGCGTTTTGCCTGGGATAGCTACCGCCGCTTTATCCAGATGTTTTCCAATGTCGTCATGGGCGTTGACGCCGACCTGTTCGAGAACGCCCTGACCCAGGCCCGTCTGGTCGCCGGCGTTCGCGTCGATTCCGAGCTTTCGGCCGAGGACCTGCAGGAACTCGTCGAGACCTTTAAGGGCATCTTCTCCGAGAACGTCGATGCCTCCCTGTATCCCGAGCTCGAGGTCGCTGACGGCAAGCCCGTTTTCCCGCACGACCCGGAGCTTCAGCTACGCCTTGCAATCCAGGCCGTCTTTGGCAGCTGGATGAACGAGCGTGCCTGCATCTACCGCAAGCAGCATGGCATTTCCGACGACCTCGGCACCGCCGTCAACGTGCAGGCCATGGCCTTTGGCAACAAGGGCGAGACCTCTGCGACGGGCGTCGCCTTTACGCGTAATCCGGCCGACGGCACCAAGGAGTTCTACGGTGACTTTTTGGTCAACGCCCAGGGCGAGGACGTCGTCGCCGGTATCCGCAACACCGAGCCCATCGCCGACCTCAAGGCCACCCCGGGCCTCGAGTCTGCAGGTGAGGAGCTCGAGCGCGTGTTCCTGACGCTCGAGGACCATTACCGCGATATGTGCGATATCGAGTTCACCATAGAGCAGGGTAAGCTCTGGATGCTCCAGACCCGCGTGGGAAAGCGCACTGCTACCGCCGCCCTGCGCATCGCCATCGAGATGGTTGAGGAGGGTCTGATCACCCGCGAGGAGGCCGTGAGCCGCATCGATCCCGCGCAGCTCGACCAACTCCTGCACCCGCAGTTTGACGCCTCCAAGAAGTACGAGGCGCTGGCCTGCGGTCTTAACGCCAGCCCTGGTGCCGCCGTGGGCGAGGTCGTGTTCTCGAGCGACGATGCCGTCGCGCGCGCCAACGAGGGCCACAAGGTCATTCTGGTTCGCTGGGAGACCAACCCCGACGACCTGAAGGGTATGGTTGCCGCCGAGGGCATCCTGACCAGCCACGGTGGCAAGACGAGCCATGCCGCCGTTATCGCCCGCGGCATGGGTACGCCCTGCGTCTGCGGCGTCGAGCGTTTCCACATTGACGCGGCTGAGAAGGTCGTGCGCATCGAAGGCAGCGATCGCGTGCTGCACGAGGGCGATATCATCTCCATCGACGGCACCCAGGGTATCGTCGTCTACGGCGCCGTTGATCTGGTTTCGGCCGAGCTTACCGGCGACCTGGACACCATCCTGTCTTGGGCCGACGAGATTCGCCTGGACGAGACCTGTGGCCATGCCAACCATGTTCGCGTTAATGCCGACAACCCCGAAGACGCCGCGCTCGCCCTCGAGTTTGGTGCCGAGGCAATCGGCCTATGCCGCACCGAGCACATGTTCCTGGGCGATCGCAAGAACATCATCCAGAGCTTTATCCTGTCTGACGATGAGGCCGTGAAGCAGCAGGCCCTGGCCGACCTGCTCAAGGTTCAGACCGAGGACTTCCTGGCGATGTTCAAGACCATGTCCGGTCGCGATGTGGTCGTCCGCCTGCTCGATCCGCCGCTTCATGAGTTCTTGGATAATCCTCGCGAGCTCGAGGTCGCCATCACCAAGAAGGAGGCCGCCGGCGCTCCCGGGGAGGAGCTCACTGCCCTGCGCGCCCGCCTGCGTCGTATCGACGGCATGGTCGAGTCCAACCCGATGCTCGGACTACGTGGCGTGCGCCTGTCCGTCGTCTTTAGCGATCTGCCGCTCATGCAGGTTCGCGCGGTTGCCACGGCTGCTGCCCGCCTTATCAAGGAGGGTGTCGACCCGCGCCCCGAGATCATGGTTCCGCTCGTCTCCATCACGGCCGAACATGTCCAGACCCGCGAGGTTATCGAGCGCGTAATCGCTGAGGTTTCCGCCGAGGAAGGCGTCGAGCTCAATATTCCCGTGGGCACGATGCTCGAGCTGCCGCGCGCCTGCATGGTCGCTGACGAGATCGCCCATCACGCAGACTTCTTCTGCTTTGGCACCAACGACCTCACCCAGACGACCTTCGGCTTCTCCCGCGACGATGCCGAGGCCAAGTTCATTCCGCTGTACATGCACAAGAAGATTCTGAAGGACAACCCCTTCGAGACCATCGATACGGCAGTACTCGAACTGGTGCGCATGGCTGTCGAGAAGGGCCGCGCCATCAACCCCGACATGCACTTTGGCGTGTGCGGCGAGCACGGCGGCGACCCTAAGTCCATCAAGGGCCTGTTTAACGTGGCCGATGTTGACTACGTGTCCTGCTCGCCCTACCGCGTGCCCCTCGCACGCCTGGCTGCCGCCCAGGCCAAGCTCGAGGCCAAGCGTTCCGCCTAACGTTTTGGGTTTAGACGCCTAGCGTAGCCCCCTTCATGCCGCCCGTCTCATTCGTGAGACGGGCGGTTATCATGTGCGGGTTTTGTCTTTTTGTCTGCGTAAAAAATTGTTCTTGCAGCAGAAACCCGCGCGTGTATACTCGAATACGTTTGTTCAACTACGTGCCGGCCAAGGTGGTACGGCACCTCTAGAAGAGTAAGGAATTGCACATGGATTACATCCGCGCAATCGAGCGTCAGCAGATCCGCGAGGACATTCCTCAGGTTCGCGTCGCCGACAACGTCAAGGTTCACTACCGCATTAAGGAAGGCGACCGCGAGCGCATCCAGGTCTTCCAGGGCGACGTCATCCGCATGGCCGGCGCCGGTGCCCGCGAGACTTTCACCGTCCGCAAGATGTCCTTCGGTGTCGGTGTTGAGCGTACCTTCCCGCTTCACAGCCCCAAGATCGCCAAGCTCGAGGTCGTTCGTCATGGTCGCGTCCGTCGCGCCAAGCTGTACTACCTCCGCGACAAGGTGGGCAAGGCTGCTCGCATCCCCGAGAAGCGCTAAGAAGATCGCAGCGTCTGTCCACTCGTTTGGACACAAGGGTCACCTTCGGGTGGCCCTTCTTTTTATCTGATTTGCATGCAAGGAGGGCCTGGTATGGCCAACATGACGAGCTCGGTTTCGGCATCGCAGGTTGCCGGTGAGTTGGCGAGCGCTACGTTTGAGGAGATTCCCGCCCTCGTGGAGCATTATCGCGAGGACCCGCGCCAGCAGGTGATCAAGGCTTGTGAACGCGCCCTCAAACGCCATGCCAAAGAGCTTGCCGAGCGCGAGCGCGTCAATGATATGTACGAGCTTATGCATGAGCTTGGCGGCGATGGAGTGGTCGTTGGTGTCGACGAGGTGGGTCGCGGATCGGTGGCCGGTCCTTTGACGGTATGCGCCGTCTGCCTTCCTATGGAGCCGCGCGTCTGGGGCATCAACGATTCCAAAAAGCTCACGCCGGCGCGCCGCGAGTTGCTCTCAGTGAAGATTGCCGAGGTGGCGACGGCGATCGGTTTTTGCCATATCGCGCCTAAGGATATCGATGAGATGGGCATGGCCCGTGCTATCCGTACCGCCGTTGCGGGCGCCGTGGCCGATACGGGACTTGAACCCGACTGCGTCCTCATGGATGGCAACCCCTTGGGCGCCGTTCCTAACGAGCGCGATGTGGTGAAGGGCGATGCCAAGATCGCCTGCATCGCCGCGGCGTCCATCATGGCCAAGGTCACGCGTGACGAGATGATGGTCGAGTACGACGCCGAGTATCCCGAGTACCATCTGGCCGAGTCGAAGGGCTATGCGAGCCCCGAGCACATCGAGGCCATTCGCAAACATGGACTTTGCCCGCTGCATCGTGTGAGCTTTTGCGGAAACTTTCTGCAGACTGAGCGCCTTTTCTAGGTCAATTGTGGAGACAGGGACCTCTGGCGTTTTATAAACCTGCTGGTAGCGGGCCGTATGCAGCACCATTGCTGCGTACGGCCCGTTTTTTGACGGTATTTGGTCAGCTTTTGGTTTGCTTCCGGTACTTACCCGCATGAAAGGTGCCCTCATCATCGGGGCAATGCAGTGTGCGGGAAAGGAGACCCCATGAGTGCCGCAAGCAAAAAGAGCAAGACGCAGCAGCTCAAGGAGCGTTGGGAAAACGGCGAGCTCGACTGCGGGGCGATGACGCCCGAGTTTATCAAGGGACTCAGTCCCCGCGAGCTGGGTATGCTGGGCGAGCTGATCACCATCGACTACTTTAACGAGCGCGGCTACAACTTGCTGGAGCAGGGTTATCGTTGCACCGAGGGCGAGGCTGATCTGGTGCTGCTCGATGAGCTCGACGATGTCGTGGTAATGGCCGAGGTCAAGACCAGACGCGTTGCACTGGATTGCAGCACGAGGGTCTTTCCTGAGGAGGCCGTGGACGCCCAAAAGCAACGCCGCTACCGCCGCATCGCAAGCTGCTATCTTATGGAGCATTATCCGCTCAAGGCGATTCGCTTCGATGCCGTGGGTGTCACCATCCGCGGCGGGCATATCGCCGAGATCGAGCACCAGTACAGCGCGTTCGATTGGCAGGTGTCGTGATGGCGTTCGAGACGTTTGCCGTTCACGCGGCCTGCATCCGCGGCGTCGAGGCGATTCCCGTCACGGTCGAGGTCTCGCTTGCCGGTGGCGTTCCGGGCATTCAGATGCTCGGTATTCCGAGTATGGAGGTGATGGAGTCACGCGGTCGTATTCGCTGCGCGATGCGCTCCGCCGGGTTCGAGATCCCACGCTCGGGCATTACGGTCAACCTGGCGCCCGGCGATATTCGCAAGACCGGTAGCGGCTTTGATCTGCCCATCGCCATCGCGGTTCTGGCGGCCGATGGGCAGATTCCCCGTGATAACCTCGATCGCTGCCTTATCGCCGGCGAGCTCGGCTTGGACGGTACGGTGCTTCCTGTCAAGGGCGAGGTAGCGTTTCAGCTATTGGCTCGCGACATGGGGCTGTCTTTTATCGCCGGCAGGTCCGACCAGCATGTGCCACTCGCGGGCGTGGATTGTGGATTCATCGATCATTTGTCTCAGCTTGCCCATGGCATGGGCGATGCCGCGCGGCACTACTTGGATTCCGAGGGCGTCGAGGCGACCTTTGAGCCCGAGCTCGACTATGCCGACGTGCTGGGGCAGGAGGTCGCCAAACGTGGCATGGCGCTTGCGGCAGCCGGCGAGCTCGGCCTGCTCATGATCGGCTCGCCCGGTTCGGGCAAGACCATGCTTGCGCGGCGCATGACGGGCATTTTGCCCGAGCTTTCTCTCGAGGATCAACAAGAGGCGCTGTGCATCCATTCGGTTTTGGGTGAGAACATTGATGGCTTATTGGCAGGTCATCGGCCGTTTCGAAGCCCCCATCACAGTATTTCAACGGCTGGCCTCATTGGCGGCGGGCGCCCGGTGCACCCGGGTGAGATCAGCCTTGCTCATGGCGGCGTGCTCTTTTTGGACGAGCTTGCCGAGTTTCCCACGGGTGTGCTGCAGACGCTCAGACAGCCTATCGAGCGCGGCTATGTGAGGATCGTACGCGTCGACGGGGCCTTTACCTTCCCGTCGCGCTTTCAGCTGCTGGCTGCGAGCAATCCCTGCCCCTGCGGCTTTTTGGGCGATCGCGAGGTACCGTGTCGCTGCTCGGCGGCGATGGTCGAGCGCTATCGGTCTAAACTGCGCGGTCCCTTGGCCGACCGTATCGACATGATGATCGATGTGACCCGTCCCGACCCTCAAGTGATTATCGAGGGTGCGGAGGGTATGTCGTCGGCCGAGTTACGTGACTACGTTGTGCGCGGTCGTGCCTTTCGCGCCTGGCGCGAGTCCCGTATGGACGATGCGGATGCCGAGGCCGAGGATGACGAGACGCGGTCCATTGACGGCGTCGTTTCGACCTTCGAGCTCGATGATGCTGCCGAGAAATGCGTACTCGGCCTATCCAAACGCACGCATCTCACGGGCCGCGGCATCGTACGCCTGGTGCGTATCGCGCGTACAATCGCTGACGTCGCCGAGAGCGAGCAAGTGACGCAGGACCACGTGCTCGAGGCGGCGATGTACCAGGGAAGGAGGGACCAATGATAGCTGAGGGGACCTTCGAGCTGCATCCAGGTGATGCGTTGTATCCCGAGAGCGTTTTGGAGCTATCTGATGTACCCCAGACGCTCTATGTGCGCGGCAACCCCGAGGTGCTTTCGACGCCCGCGCTCTCCATCATCGGCGCGCGCAAGGCCTCGCCGTATGGCCTTGCCGTGGCAGAGCTTGCGGCGAAGGTGGCGGTTGATGCGGGAGTGACGGTAGTTTCGGGCGGCGCGGTCGGTTGTGACCAGGCCTCGGGTTGGGCTGCGGTCAACGCCGGCGGCAAACACGTCGTGGTGCTGGGGACGGGCGCCGACGTGGTCTACCCGCGTTCGAGCGCGGGGCTTCTTACTCGCACGCTCGATACGGGTGGCGCGGTCGTGTCGATCTCTCCGTGGGGCATGGGTCCGCGCAAGTTCGCCTTCCCGCGCCGCAATCGCGTGATCGCGGCCCTGTCGCAAGCCCTCTTTGTATCCGAGGCGGGTATGCCTTCTGGGACGTTTTCTACAGCCGAGGCTGCTATGGATTTGGGGCGCGAACTTCTTGCCGTGCCGGGGTCGATCCTATCGCCCGAGTCGCGTGGCACGAATTACCTCATTGCGAACGGTGCCTGCTGCATTGTCGACGAGGAGTCCATCGAGATGGCTATCTCTCGCATATACGGCACCCTGCGCTACTCGCGCCCCGATGCTCCCGGCATTGCCGACCTGGATCCAACACAGCAGACCGTGATGCATGCGCTCATCGCCTCTCCGCTCAAGGTCGACGACATCGCGGCGCTCGTCTCACTCGATGCTGTCGGCGTACTCAAACTCTTGGGTTCGCTTGAACTCGAGGGCCTTATCGAGCGCATGATGGATGGAAGGTATGCGCCCTCCAAGTTTGCCCTTCACGCCCAGACGCCCTTCGGTCACAATGGAAAACGTGTCAATTAGAAAGGTGTTTGCAGATGCAGTTCGATCAGGTGACGGTTATCGGTGGCGGTCTGGCGGGTTCGGAATGCGCGATCCAGCTGGCAGACCGCGGGTTTGCCGTAAAGCTGTGCGAGATGCGCCCCCAGGTGAGCTCCCCGGCCCACCATACCGATCACCTGGCAGAGCTCGTCTGCTCCAATTCGTTTAAGTCGACCCGTCCGGATTCCGCGGCTGGTTTGCTGAAAGCCGAGCTTGAGCGCATGGGTTCAGTCCTGCTCGATTGCGCCCATCGCGCGGCTGTTCCCGCCGGTGGCGCCTTGGCGGTCGACCGCGTCAAGTTTTCCGAGCTTGTCGAGGCCGAGGTTGCCGCCCGCCCCAATATCGAGGTCGTTCACGGCGAGGTCACCCAGATCCCCGAGGGCCACGTGGTCATTGCCGCGGGCCCGCTGTGTTCACCGGCGCTGAGCGAAGAGGTCATGAAGCTCGTCGGTGGCGACGCCCTTGCGTTCTTCGATGCCGCGGCGCCGATCGTCGATGCCTCCACGCTCGATATGGACGTACTGTTTTCGCAGTCGCGCTACGAGGAGCAGGGGAGCGGCGACTATCTCAACGCTCCGCTCAACAAGGAGGAGTACGAGGCCTTTATCGAGGCGCTCACCACGGCCGACCGCGTGGTGCTCAAGGACTTTGAGGGCGGCGATCTGTTCCAGGCCTGCCAGCCTGCCGAGGAGGTTGCGCGCACCGGCAAGGACGCCATTCGCTTTGGCGCCATGAAGCCCGTCGGCCTCACCGACCCGCGTACCGGACGTCGCCCTTGGGCGGCGATTCAGCTGCGTGCCGAGAACAAGGAGAAGACCGCCTATAACCTGGTGGGCTTCCAGACCAACCTGACCTTTGGCGAGCAGAAGCGCGTCTTCCATATGGTGCCGGGCCTGGAGAACGCTGAGTTCTTCCGCTACGGTGTCATGCACCGCAATACCTTTGTCGACGCCCCGCACGTGCTCGATGGCACCTTTGCCGTGCCCGGTACCGGCGTGCGCCTGGCCGGTCAGATCACCGGCACCGAGGGGTACATGGAAGCCGTGGCGACCGGTCTGCTCGCGGCGCTCAACACCTATGCAGAGGCTATCGGCGCCGATTCCGTCGAGTTGCCCCGCGTGGGCGCCCTGGGTGCGCTCGTGGGCTATGCGACCGATCCTGCCACCGTGGGCTATCAGCCCATGCATGTCAACTTTGGCCTGGTGCCGCCGCTCGAGGACGGTAAGCGCCGCAGCAAGCGCGACCGCTATCAGGCCTATGCGGACCGTGCGCTCGAGGCCCTCGATGCCTACTTGGCCACGCGTTCCGACTTGTTTGGAGGCGACCGGTCATAGCCTTTGACCTGTACGACACCGTCGACTCTTTTATCGCCTATATCGCACGCGTTGAGGGGCTTTCTCCCAACACGGTGACGGCCTATGGCTCGAGACTGGAGCGCTTTGCTGCCTGGTGCGAGCGCGAGGATATTGATGCTTTCGCTGCCGACGTGCGCACCATTCGTCGCTATCTTGCTGAGCTTTCGCGTGAGCAGGTGGCTCCCCGAACGCTTGCGGCGCACCTGTCGGCTATCCGATCTCTCTATCGCTGGATGGCTGCCGAGGGGATTGTCGAGGGCGATGCGGTCTCGGCGATCGCGTCGCCCAAGCTGCCGCGTGACCTGCCGGGCGTCCTTACGACCCAGCAGGTCGAGGCGCTGCTCAAGACGCCTGATACCTCAACACCCGCGGGACTGCGCGATGCGGCGATGCTCGAGTTGCTCTATGCCTCGGGTGCCCGCATCTCAGAGCTTGCGGCGCTCAATGTGGAATCCATCTCATGGTCCGAGCGCACGCTGCGCCTGTGGGGCAAGGGGAGCAAGGAGCGTATCGTCCCTCTGTATCGTCGTGCGCTCGATGTGACGCGTCTCTATATTGAAGAGGGGAGGCCGGAGTTGCTCGCTCGGGCAAAGCGCCGCGACCTCGCTACCGGGCCGCATCCGCTGCTTATATCGGCGCGCGGCAATCGCATGAGCGCCGCGATGCTCCGGCGGCGGTTCCATACGCTGGCGACGCTCGCCGGCATTCCGGCTGACATCGCCCCGCATGCGATGCGCCATACCTTTGCGACCGACTTGCTCGAGGGCGGTGCGGACCTGCGCTCGGTTCAAGAGCTGCTAGGTCATGCGAGCCTGTCCACGACGCAGATCTACACGCATCTCACACCCGATCGGCTCAAACGTGCCGTGGCTCAAGCCCATCCCCGCGGCGAATAGTGGCTGGGACGTCCCGCGCCGCGCTCAGGTGTGTGGTTTTGATTGCGGGTTGGCAGGAAGATGCATTCCTGCTATCATTCATCGGGTTGCTTCACGGCAACATGTTTTTATCACGCACGCGCGGCTACTTCATACCGTGGTGCCCGGGCTTTGGTAGCACATGTCCGGGTTGGTTTTGGAGGATGACCCCGCGCGGAGGCAAACCACAGGAGGTTTAACATGGCTACCAAGATTAATATCCGCACCCTGCTCGAGGCCGGCTGCCACTTCGGTCACCAGACCCGTCGCTGGAACCCCAAGATGAAGCCGTTCATCTTCGGTGAGCGCAACGGCATCTACATCCTCGACCTCAAGCAGACCATCCTCGACGCCGACCAAGCCTACACCTTCGTCAAGAACGTCGCCAAGGGTGGCAACGTGCTGTTCGTCGGCACCAAGAAGCAGGCTCAGGAGGCCGTCAAGAACGCTGCTGAGCGCGCCAACATGCCCTACATCAACCAGCGTTGGCTCGGCGGTATGCTGACCAACTTCGTCACCATCCGCTCCCGCATCAACCGCATGGAGGAGCTCGAGGCCATGGTCGAGGACGGCCGCATGGCTGTTCTGCCCAAGAAGGAGCAGGCTGTTCTCGGCAAGGAGCTCACCAAGCTCCAGACCAACCTCGGTGGCGCTCGCGACATGAAGGGTCTGCCCCAGGCTCTCTTCGTCATCGACACCAAGCGCGAGGAGAACGCCATCAAGGAGGCTCAGCGCCTGAACATCCCCGTCGTCGCTCTGATCGACACCAACTCCGATCCCGACGAGGTCGAGTACGGCATCCCCTGCAACGATGACGCTATCTCCGCTGTCACCCTTATGTGCGAGCTCATGGCTGACGCCTGCCTTGCTGGCTCCGGCAAGGAGCAGGTCTCCGAGGCCGAGATGGCCGCTGAGCCCAAGGCCGAGTAAATCAGTCTTAGTTAATTCTTTTTCATCTCTTTGAAAGGAACCACAATGGCCCAGATTACCGCCGCTATGGTCAAGCAGCTCCGCGAGATGACCGACTCCCCGATGATGGAGTGCAAGAAGGCTCTCGTCGAGGCTGACGGCGACATGGACGCCGCTGTCGACGTTCTGCGTAAGAACGGCCTTGCCAAGGCTGCCAAGAAGGCTGGCCGTGAGACCAACGAGGGCGCTGTCGCCGCATTCGTCTCCGAGGATGGCAAGACCGGCGCTCTGCTCGAGCTCTCCTGCGAGACCGACTTCGTTGGCTCCAACGCCAAGTTCACTGGCTTTGCTTCCAAGGTCGCTGAGGTTGTCGCTACCACCGAGCCTGCTGACGTCGACGCTCTGCTCGAGAAGCCGATGGGCGAGGAGACCGTTTCCTCCGAGCTCACCGAGATGATTCACATCATGGGCGAGAACATGAAGATCTCCCGCTTCGCTGCCCGCAAGGCCGAGAACGGCGCGCTCGCTTCTTACATCCACATGGGTGGTAAGATCGGCGTCCTCGTCGAGTTCGCCTTCGAGAAGGCCGAGACCGCTCAGGCTGAGTCCTTCAAGACCTTCGCTCACGACGTTGCCCTTCAGGTTGCCGCCGTCGCCCCGATCTGCGCTACCCGCGATCAGGTTCCGGCCGAGACCGTCGAGCACGAGAAGCAGATCTACATGGCCCAGGCTGCTGAGTCCGGCAAGCCCGAGGCTATTCAGGAGAAGATGGCTGTCGGCCGTCTGGAGAAGTTCTACAAGCAGTCCGTGCTCACCGAGCAGGAGTTCATCAAGGACAGCTCCCTCACCATCAAGAAGTACGCTGAGCAGGTCTCCAAGGAGCTCGGCGACACCATTACCGTCGTTGCCTTTGACCGTCTGGTCCGTGGCGAGTAAATAAGCTCTTGTAGCTGGTAATGAGCAGGCTGTGGGTTTTACTCACAGCCTGCTTTTTCATGGCTCTTATGAGAGCCTTTGATATCATATTGAGAGTCTAATTAAAGGAGGATCGCTTTGTCCGACATCCGATATAAACGCGTGCTTCTTAAGCTTTCCGGCGAAGCACTCATGGGCGACGGCCAATATGGCATCGACCCCAAGGTTACCGACCATCTTGCCAAGCAGGTCAAGGAGCTGCTCGCCGTTGGCCATGAGGTCGGCGTCGTTGTCGGCGGCGGTAATATTTTCCGCGGCATGGCCGGCGCTGCCGGTGGCATGGAGCGTGCTCAGGCCGACTACATGGGTATGCTGGCAACCGTTATGAACGCGCTCGCCCTGCAGGATGCCTTCGAGCACAACGATGTTCCCTGCCGCGTTATGAGCGCTATCCAGATGAACGAGATCTGCGAGCCCTATATTCGCCGTCGCGCCATCAACCACCTTTCCAAGGGCAACGTTGTTATTTTTGCCGCCGGTTCGGGCAATCCGTACTTTACGACCGACACCGCCGCGGCTCTTCGTGCGTGCGAGATCGGCGCCGAGATTCTGATTAAAGCCACCAAGGTTGACGGCATCTACGACAAGGATCCCGTCAAGTGCGCCGATGCCGTCCGTTTTGACAAGATTACCTATCACGAGGTTCTCGTCCGCGGTCTGCAGGTTATGGATTCCACGGCTACGGCACTGTGCCAGGATAACCGTATGCCGATTTTGGTCCTCAACATCGATGGCGAGGACACCGTCAAGCGCGCGCTCGCGGGTGAGCCCGTCGGCACGCTCGTCTATCAGGAGGATTAAGCATGGCAGAGAACATCACCGCCCATATGGACAAGTCGCTCGAGTCCCTCAAGCATAACTTCTCCAAGGTCCGTACCGGCCGCGCCAATGCCAACATTCTGTCCGACATCACCGTCGATTATTACGGTGTTCCCACGCCGGTCACGCAGGTTGCCGCCGTCAAGACCCCCGAGGCCCACATGCTGCTCATCGAGCCGTGGGACAAGGCACTCATCAATGCTATCGTCAAGGCCATCGGCGCTTCCGATCTGGGTATTACCCCCAACTCCGATGGCACCGTCGTTCGTCTTCCGTTCCCGGCTCCCACCGAGGAGCGCCGTCGCGAGCTCGTCAAGGAGTGCCGCGAGTACGCCGAGCAGGCCAAGGTGTCTATCCGTAACATCCGTCGCGACTTCAACAACAAGCTCGAGCGCGATGAGGAGCTCACCGAGGACGATGTCCGTCGCGAGCAGGCCAAGGTCCAGAAGCACACCGATGAGTATGTCGCCAAGGTCGAGGAGCTTCTGAAGGAAAAAGAAGCCGAGGTCATGGAGATCTAAGGTGCAATACGACGAGCATAAACTGGTCGAGTACTTTGCCGACGCCCCTGCGGGCGTCGGTTTTTCCGACCTTGACCTCAATAACATTCCGCACCATATCTCGTGCATCATGGACGGCAACGGTCGTTGGGCCACGTCGCGCGGTCTTGCACGCACTGAGGGCCACAAGGCGGGTATCGTCTCGCTGCGCGAGATCATTACCGCCTGCGTGCGCCTGGGCGTCGACGTGCTTTCTGCCTATGCGTTTTCTACCGAAAACTGGAACCGCCCGCAACATGAGGTCAACGTCTTGATGCACTTGTTTGCCAAGACGTTCATCGACGAGTTGCCGCTTCTGAAGCGCGAAAACGTGCGCGTTGTCTTTTTGGGTGATATTTCCGCGCTGCCCAAGAAGACCCGCGACGTTTTTGAACGCGGTCTTGCCGAGTGCGCCGATCACACCGGTATGACGCTGGCGCTTGCCGTCAACTACGGCGCGCGTGCCGAGATTACCCGCGCTGTCCGTCAGATCGCGCTCGACGTTGCCGCCGGTAAGATCGATCCTGCCGCAATTGATGACGACATGGTGGCTTCCCACCTCTATACCGCCGGCCTTCCCGATCCTGAGCTTGTGATTCGCACCTCTGGTGAGCTGCGCCTTTCGAACTATCTGCTGTGGCAGGTGGCTTATTCCGAGTTCTATGTCACCGATACCTATTGGCCCGACTTTGATCGTTGGGGCCTTGTCGACGCCATTTTGGCCTATCAGGGCCGTGACCGTAGGTTTGGTGGTCTGAGCAAGACCGAGGAGGCTTAATCGTGTCCGATCGTCCCAAGGCATCTGCTCCCAAGACGCCTGCGCGCAAAGCTACCGCTGCGGGAGCGCCTACAGCGAAGAGCGGCACCGGTTCGTGGCTGGCGGGCTTTATTACCCGTGCCGCCGCGGGTATCGTCTACGCCGTTGTCTTTATCCTGTGTCTGGTTTTGGGTATCGTGCCCACTGCCATCTTTGTTTCCGTCATGAGCGGTCTGTGCTGCTATGAGTTTTTCCGTATGACGAGGCTCGATGGCAAGATGGCTAACGAGCGCATGGGCATCGCTGCCGCCGTGCTCTTTCCGCTGTCGGCGCTGGGCGATTCGATGTTGCTGAATGCCCTGCTTTTTACCCTGATGCTCGCTGTGGGCATTTGGTATGTCTGGTCGCCGCGTACCCGCATCTCTGATGTGGCCGTGACGCTCATGGGTCCCATCTACACTGGCTTTATGCTATCGGCTATCGTGCTGCTGCGCGATGCCGTGCCCGGTTTTGCCGGTGCCTTGCTTTCGGTGGGCGTTTGCGCGTCCCTTTGGGTCTCCGATTCGTTTGCCTACATCGTGGGCAGCCGTATCGGTAAGCACAAGATGGTTCCCAAGATCTCTCCCAAAAAGAGCTGGGAGGGGTTTGTCGGCGGCATCCTGGGCTCGGTTTTGATTTGGCTCATCCTGTGGGCGACGCACTTTTACAAGCTCAGCCTGCCCTATGCGCTGCTGTGCGGCGTGGTCGTGTCCGTCCTGGGCGTTATCGGCGACCTCATCGAGTCGCGTATCAAGCGTGGCGTGGGCGTCAAGGATTCCGGCAACCTTATCCCGGGCCATGGCGGCATGCTCGACCGTAGCGATTCGCTTATTTTCGGTTGCATCACCGCGCAGCTGATGCTGATGATCGGAGGCGTGCTGTAATGTCCTTCCAGACGACGTATGGCCCCGATGGACGCCTCCGTGTTGCCATCCTGGGTTGTACGGGCTCTATCGGCACCCAGGCACTCGATGTGTGCCGTCAGCATGCCGATCGCCTGCAGGTGACGGCGCTGTCCGTTAACTCCAGTACCTCCGAGCTCGTTGCCGCTGCCCGCGAGTTCTCGGTTCCGGCGGTTGCCGTGGCCGATGTCGCTCACGGCGATGACGCCGTGCTGCAGGAGTTGCCCGAGGGAACGAAGCTCGGCGTTGGCGCGCAGGCGGTTTGCGAGCTCGCGCGTCGCGACGATGTCGACTGCGTGCTCGTCGCTATTGTGGGCGCCGCCGGTCTCGAGGCGAGCCATGCGGCCTTGACCTCTAATAAGCGCCTTGCCCTTGCCAACAAGGAGTCCCTCGTCGTCGGTGGCGACTTGCTTATGCCGTTGGCACAACCGGGCCAGCTTATTCCAGTCGACTCTGAGCACTCCGCCATCTACCAGTGCTATCTGGGGGAGGACCCGCGCGAGGCTCATTGTATTTGGCTTACCTGCTCGGGCGGTCCGTTCTTTGGCCGCACGCGCGACGAGCTCAATCGCGTGACGCGTGCCGATGCCCTCGCACATCCCACGTGGGCCATGGGTGCCAAAATCACCATCGACTCCGCCACCCTCATGAACAAGGGCCTGGAGCGCATTGAGGCCATGCATCTGTTTAACTGCGACCTCGATTTCATTAACGTGGTCGTGCAGCGTCAGTCCAAGATTCACTCTATGGTCGAGTTTGCCGACGGCTCCGTGATGGCGCATCTCGGTGCTTCCGACATGCGTATTCCCATCCAGTTCGCGTTCTCGTATCCCGAGCGTTGGGATACCCCGGCGCCTCGTATCGATTTCCGCGAGCTGGGGCAGCTCACGTTTGATGCTGCCGACATGGATACCTTCCGCTGTCTGGCACTGGCCGAACGTGCCGGCAAGACGGGTGGCACCATGCCGTGCGTGCTCAATGCCGCCAACGAGGTCGCCGTCGATGCCTTCCTGCACGATGGCTGCAGCTTTACCGATATCGATCGCATTGTGGAATCCTGCATGGATTCCCACGATATGCAGGCGGTCGATTCGTTTGAGCAGCTTCGCGACATCGATGCATGGGCGCGTGAAAAGGCTGCGCAGGTGCTCGCCGCAACCCGTTCCTAACCCATAAGGATTGCTTTTTCGTTTTATGGATACTGTTCTGAGCGTTCTCTCATCGGTCTTTTGGGGCCTGCTGATGCTTTCCGTCCTTGTGTTTTTGCACGAGGGCGGCCACTTTTTGGCGGCGCGTGCCTGCGGCGTCCGTGTGACCGAGTTCTTTTTGGGCCTGCCGTGCCGCTTTGACATCCATTACACGTCGCGTCGCATTGGAACCAAGTTTGGCGTGACCCCGCTGCTGCTGGGTGGCTACGCTGCCATCTGCGGTATGGATCCGACCGACGTCTCGTGCGCTGATCGCGTGCTCGCGGCTATCTATCGTCATGGTCGCGTGACCGTGGCCGACCTTGCCGCCGAGCTCGAGCTATCCGAGGAGGATGTGCTCGAGGCATGCGCCTTGCTCTTGGGTTTGGGCTCTATCGCGCCTTGGTATGAGGAAGGGGAGAAGCCCTCGCCGAGCTACTATCCCACCAAGTATCAGACGCTGCCGCGAGACGCGGCGGGTTACACCACCTTTGACGGCCGCCGTTTCGATCGAGAGCATGCGACTACCGAGGGCGATGTGTGGGAGCTGCCGTGCGGCGAAGCCGAGTTCCTTGCGCAAGA
>USMH01000003.1 GCA_900555745.1 uncultured Collinsella sp. | reverse complement strand
CAAGAGTATATGAAGCAATGGGTTGGACTGGGCAAGTTTCTCGCAGGGCACATGCAGGTCATCGTTCCGATTTGCGTAACGCTCGGCGTGCTCTTTCCCCAGCAGATCGGCGTTCTCAAGCCCATCGTTCCCGCGCTCTTCGCCTTTATGACGTTTCAGGGTGCGCTCAGCAACACCTTCCACCAGGTAGCCGAGGTGTTCCGCCGTCCGCTGCATTTGATTTTGGCGTTATTTGTCTCGGCCGTGCTCATCCCCATCGCGGCGTATGCCATGGGCTCACTGTTCTTTGGCTCCAACCCCAACCTTGTCTGCGGCATCGTGCTCGAGTACAGCGTGCCCGTGGCAGTCACTGCCTTTATGTGGATTAGCATGTTCGGCGGCAACGGCCCGCTCGCGCTCACCATCATCCTGACGTCCTCGGTCATCTCACCTGTGACGATTCCTCTTACGCTCAAGCTCCTGCTGGGCGCCACCGTCTCGATCGACGTGCCGAGCATGATGCAGAATATGGCCTTTATGATCGCCATACCCGCCGTGCTCGGTATCGTCATTAACGAACTCACGCGCGGCTGGGGTCATGAGAAACTCTCCCCCGCGCTTTCGCCCGCCTGCAAGTTCATGATGATGGGCGTCATCGCGTCCAACTCCACCGCCATGAGCGAGTACGTGCTGCACATGAACATGGTACGCCTGGAAGTCGCCCTCTTTATCCTGGCGTTCGCCATCAGTGGCTTTATCATCGGCATCCTGGTCGCACGTGTCCTGCATCTGCCGTATAGCGAGACGACCACCATGTGCTTTACCTGTGGCATGCGCAATATCTCTTCGGGCGCCGTCATCGCCACACAGTATTTTCCCGGCGAGGTCGTGTTCCCCGTCATGTGCGGCACGCTGTTTCAGCAGGTACTCGCCTCGCTTATCGGACATCTCTTTGAACGTCTGACCGGCGAGGAGCGCGCCAAACAGCGCAAGCGGGTCGAGGCCGGGCGCGACGCGATGGCACGCTAAGCAGCACTCTTTTCGCAGGCGCTCGCCTTGCTACGCGAGCGTTTCCAGATGCGCACGCAGGCGCTCAGCATCGATATCGAGCGTGGTCTCGGCATTGACCTGGGCCAGACGATTGCCCACAAAGTAGGGCGAAACCACCCAACGTGGCAGAGCCTTGGCAATGGTCCGGCCGTCCATGTGGTAGAAGAACAAGTTGTACGACTCCGCGCGACCGCCATGGTGCTCGTGCAGGATATAGCGCAGGGCCACCTGAATCGCATCGGCAAACAGGTCCGCTTCGGCTTGGTCGCGGGCGTCGTCGCTGGCGGCGATTCCCTGTGGAGCCGAGACGTTGACCTCAAAGAACCCCATGATCGGTTCGGTTGAGATGTCGACCGAGATTCTCCCCTGTTGCCAGACACTGATGCCTTCAAAGTTGGCTGAGGTCAGCGCCGCATAGCCGTCCTCCTGTTCCAGGCCCACAATCTGCATGTGTGGATGGACGAGGCTGCCGCCCGAAAGCGGGCCTTTGTTCTTGTACATGAGCACACTGCGGTACTGTTGAGAATCGATCATCTGCTGCCAACAGCCCAGGGCAAACCGCATCACATGATGCAGCTCATCCGGTTCATAGGTCACCAGGTCGGCGTCGTGATTGGCAGACTCGATCAATACGGTCTGACGTGTGGCCCGCAAGGTCTTGAACTTATTCTCGAGCCAGATGCAGTCACCATCGCGCTGGATGATGTTGGCAAGTCCCTCCGTGTCGCAAAAGGGGCACGCGGTGCCAGGGCGACGATTATCGTCGGGCTTACCGCTCGCCTGCTGAACGTCAAATACCAGCGCCACGGGTTATACCTCCAGCGGCACGATCTTGGTGCCATGGAGCTCGGAGACGCCCAGTGCCGCCGCCACGGTATCGCGGTTGACCGTGGAAATGCCGCCGCCGGGAAGGATGGTCAAACGATCGCCCGCATACTCGATTAAACGAGCCAGGTGATCGAAATTATCCTCGATCGACGTACCGGCAGCGCCGCCATGCGTGAGGATGCGCGTAACGCCGCAGTCGGCAAGTGTATCAATCGCATCGAGCTGAGCCTCGGGCGAGAGCTGGTCAAACGCCATGTGGAAGGTGATGTCGATGGACTCGCGCTTACATTCCTCGGTCGCGCAGCCCGTAGCCATAACGAGGGCGCCGAGGGTGAGCTCGTCGAGCGCCCAGCCGCCGGCAAAGGGCTTGCAGCAGCCAAAGACCAGGCCGTCAACGCCGGCGCTCACAGCAAGGCCCAGGTCCATCTCCATCATGCGCAGCTCGTCCTGGTTGTAATGAAAGTCGCCACCACGCGGACGGATCATGCACATCACTCGCGCGTCATGCTCGTGAGCGTAGCTGACTGTAGCGCTAATAACGCCGGCGGAAGGCGTGGTGCCACCGACGGCGAGGTTGTCACACAGCTCAATGCGCCCCGCACCGGCCTCGATGGCCGCCGGCACTCGCTCAAAGTTCTCGGCACAAAACTCGTACAGCATAGATAGACCCCCAAAGGCAGCAAGTGTTTTCCGACGGGCATTGTCGCACGCCCCCATGAAGTTGCGGTGGAATAGGGACTGTTTTGGCTTCTTGAACCCCCAATTAGTCCCTATTTCACCGCAACTTAAAAAGGGGCGCTGACCGGGATAGCCAGCGCCCCTTTGTTGAATGGATTAACCGCCCAAGTAAGCCTTGCGCACGTTGTCGTCGTGCAGGAGCTCCTGGCCGGTGCCGGTCATGGTGATCTTGCCGGTCTCGAGCACGTAGCCGCGCGTGGCGATGGAAAGCGCCATCTGCGCGTTCTGCTCGACCAGAAGCACCGTGGTGCCGGCCTTGTGCAGGTCCTCGACAATCTGGAAGATCTGCTCGATCAGAATCGGCGCCAGGCCCATGGAGGGCTCGTCGAGCATAAGCAGCTTGGGGTTGCTCATAAGTGCGCGGCCCATAACGAGCATCTGCTGCTCGCCGCCCGAAAGGGTGCCGGCGACCTGACGGCGGCGCTCCTTAAGGCGCGGGAACTGCTCGTAGACGCGCTCAAGGCCCGGGGCAACCGTGGACTTGGGCTGCGTATAGGCACCCATTTCCAGGTTCTCCTCGACCGTCATCTGCAAAAACGCGCGACGGCCCTCGGGCACCTGGGCCAGGCCCTTGCCCACCAGCTTGTCGGCAGGCGTATGGGTAATGTCCTCGCCCATAAACTTGATGGAGCCGGTCTTGGAACGCAGCAGGCCCGAGACGGTCTTAAGCGTCGTGGACTTGCCGGCGCCGTTGGCACCGATCAGAGCCACGATCTCGCCCTCGTTGACGTTAAAGGAGATGTCCTTGATGGCGTGGATAGCGCCGTACCAGACGTTGATGTTGTAGACGGAAAGCATCGGCTCTGCCATTTAGTTCTCCCCCTTATCCTGCTTGCCCAGATATGCCTCGATAACAGCGTCGTTGTTCTGGATCTCCTCGGCCGTGCCCTTGGCGATGACCTTACCAAAGTTGAGCACGCAGATGCCCTCGCAGATGTTCATAACGAGCGACATATCATGCTCGATAAGCATGATGGCGATACCAAAGGTGTCGCGAATCTTGACGATGTTCTCCATGAGCTCCGCGGTCTCGGACGGGTTCATGCCGGCGGCAGGCTCGTCGAGCAGCAGCAGTTTGGGGTTGGTGGCAAGCGCGCGAACGATCTCCAGACGACGCTGAGCGCCGTAAGGAAGCGAGCCGGCCTGTTCATTTGCCAGGTGCTCCATGTCAAAGATGGACAGCAGCTCCATGGCGCGCTCGTGGGCGGCCTTCTCGTGCTTCCAATACGTAGGCAGGCGCAGCACGCCCTCAAAACCGGAGTAGCGCTCCTGGTTGTGCAGGCCGACCTTGACGTTGTCCTCCACCGTCATGGTGTTGAACAGACGGATGTTCTGGAACGTACGGGCAATACCCATGCGGTTGACCTGGTAGACCGACTTGCCCGAAGTGTCCTCACCGTCGAGCAGGATGGTGCCGTGCGTAGGCTGGTACACCTTGGTGAGCAGGTTGAAGACCGTGGTCTTGCCAGCGCCGTTGGGGCCGATGAGACCGGCGATCTCGGTCTTGCCGATAGTCAGGCTAAAGTCGTCGACTGCCTTAAGACCACCGAACTCAATGCCCAGGTGAATGCACTCGAGCGCCGGGCGCTGACCCAGGTCGCGGTCGGGAACGATGGCGCCAGAAGGATACGGAACCATCTTGCCCTTGTTGAACTCAAACTTACTGGGCATCGGCTGCCACCTCCTTCTTGGAAGCAAGGCGGTCCTTAATGCGTGCGAAGAACGCCTTGAGCTGCGGGTTGTTGGTAAAGATCATGACCAGGATCAGCACGATGGCGTAGATGAGCATGCGATAGTCCGAGAACTGACGGAGCAGCTCGGGAAGCACCGTGAGCAACGCCGCGGCGATGACGGAGCCGCGCATATTGCCCAGACCACCCAGGACCACGAACACCAGGATGAGGATGGACGTGTTGAAGTCGAACTTGGTGGCGGAGAGCTGCGAGAAGTTACCGCCGAAGAGAGCTCCGGCAGCACCGGCGAGGGCAGCGGAAACCACGAAGGCGATCATGCGGTACTCGGTGACGGAGATGCCTACGGACTCGGCTGCAATCTTGTTATCGCGCACGGCAATAATGGCACGACCGGTACGGCTGCGAACCAGGTTGAGCACAATCACGAGCGCGACCATAACCAGGATTGCGCCGGCAAGGAAGGTCGAATAGGTCGACACGCCCGATGCGCCCTGCGCGCCCTTGATGATGGCGGTGCCGTCCTCGAGCAGGTGCAGGTCGTCGATCGTGGAGTTACCCGTGATGTTAAAGATCACATGCAGGCCGCGGGAATCGACGCCCACAATGAGGCAGGTGACGACCTCTTTGATGATCTCGCCAAAAGCCAGGGTCACAATGGCCAGATAGTCGCCGCTCAGGCGCAGGACCGGGATACCGATCAAGAAGCCCAAGAGGGCAGCGGCGATAGCGCCGACCACAATGCTGATGATCAGACGCATCGGATCGGACGGAACGGTGCTCTCCAGCGCGACGGCAGTGACGATGCCCGTATAGGCACCGACGCTCATAAAGCCCGCGTGGCCCAGCGACAAGTCGCCCGCGATGCCGACGACGAGGTTAAGGGAGATTGCCATGACGATATAGGCCGTGATGGGAACCAACTGACCGGCGATCATGCGCGGGATCATGTGGTTAGACTGCATAAAGAAGACGATGGCGAACGCCACAACGCACATGGCGTACGTGACAAAGTCGTGACGCGTCTGCTTGTCTTTAAGAAACTTCATAACGCTCACCTACACCTTCTCGGGGACGTACTTGCCCAAGAGGCCGGCAGGCTTGACGAGCAGGACGATGATCAAAACACCAAAGACGATGGAGTTGGCAAGGCTCGTGGAAATGTAAGCCTGCGCCATTGCCTCGATGATGCCGATGAGAATGCCGCCGACAAAGGCACCGGGGATGGAGCCGATGCCGCCGAAAACGGCAGCGTCGAAGGCCTTGATGCCAGGCATGGCGCCCGTGGTGGGCTGCAGGACCGGCGAGTAGGAGCACAGGAGCACGCCGGCGATGGCAGCGAGGGCGGAGCCGATGGCGAACGTCATCGAGATGGTGCGGTTGACGTTGATGCCCATGAGCTGAGCGGCGGCCTTGTCCTCGGACACGGCGCGCATGGCCTTGCCCATCTTGGTCTTACCTGTAAAGAACATCAGGCCGGCCATGATAACCAGGCAGGCGACGATGGTGACGAGCGAGACGGCGCTTACGTTAAACTTGGCCAAGAACTCCGGCACCGGGAAGGTGACGAGCGAAGTGAAGTTCTTGGGCGTGGCGCCCCACAGAAGCTGCGCGGCGTTCTGCAGGAAGTAAGACACGCCGATGGCCGTGATCAGAACGGCCAGCGGGCCTGCTTGGCGCAGCGGCTTATAGGCCAGACCCTCAATGAGAACACCGAGAACCGTGCAGACCACACAAGAGAGAACTACAGATGCCCAGCCCGGGAGGCCGAGATACGACGTGGCGCAGAACGAGACATAGGCACCGACCATGATGACATCGCCGTGAGCGAAGTTGAGCATCTTGGCGATACCGTAGACCATGGTGTAGCCCAACGCGATGATGGCGTAGACGCTGCCCATGGACAGGCCGTTGACCAGGTATTGGATAAAGACCGTCATGTTCCACATCCCCCTTTCGAATAGGTTTCCAGTTAATGTATGAAACAGGGACGTTACACTGTCCCTAGATACCAAGCAAGCAGGGAAGGCCAAAACCTCCCCTGCTTGGGATCAAAACCGCTCTATGTAAGGCGGCCAATTAGGCCTGTACGTACTTGCCGTCGGTGATGACGTACGCCGTGGGCTCCTTCTGGACCTGGCCCTTATCGTTCCAGGTGAGCTTGCCGGTCAGACCGTCAACGGTAATCTTGAGCATAGCCTTGGACAGCTTCTCGGCGACCTCGGTCGGATCGGCGTCGACACCAAGACCGGCCTCCTTGACGGCCTCGGCCACCGCGTGCACGCCGTCGTAGGCGTCGGCGGCAAACTGGTCGGGGGTATCGCCGTACTTATCCTTGTAAGCGTTAACGAAGTCGGCGTTCTTCTCGTCGTCGGCGGAGAACGGGGTCATGAGCAGCAGACCCTCAGCAAGAGAGGTATCGAAGCCCTCAACGCCCAGGATGCCGTCCATGCCGTCGCAGCCCATCATCTTGACGTCGTAGCCCATGTCCTTGGCGTTCTTGAGCAGGACGGACGCCGGCGTGTAGTAGATCGGCGCAAAGATCATGGTGGCGCCGGCCTGCTTGGCCTTGGTCAGCTGGTTGGTAAAGCTCGTGGCGGAGTCGTCCTTAAAGGTCTCCTCGTCAACAATCTCGAGCTTGGACTCAGCGGCCTGGGCCTTAAAGGAATCTGCGATGCCCGAAGAATAGGCGTCGCCGGAGTTATAGAACAGCACGAACTTCTCGTCCGCATACTTCTGCGCCAGGAACTTGGCAGCGTTGACACCCTGGTTGGGGTCGGTGAAGCAAACCTGGAAGACGCAATCCTTGCCATCGGTGACGTCCTCGGAGGACGCGGACGGGGTAATCATGAACGTCTTGGGGTCGTTACCGCACTCTGCGGCGACGGCAACCGACGCACCCGTGGTAGTCGGGCCGACGAGGGCCTGCATGCCCCAGTCGAGCAGGGTGTTGAAGGCGTTGACGGCCTTCTCGCCGTCGGCCTGGTCATCCTCGGCCTTGCTGGCAAGCGGCAGCTCCTTGGTCGAGAAATCCTTGCAGCCAAGCTCGACACCCTGGGTAACGGACTTGCCGTAGGACGCGTTGGCGCCGGTCAGCGGGCCGATGGTGCCGATTTTAAACGAAGCGTCGCTCGAAGCGGAACCGCTGTCGCCGCCGTTGGAGGAGCAGCCAGCTAGAATGGACATCGCCCCCAGACCTGCTGCGCTCGCGATAACGCTCCTGCGATTCATAACAGGGTTCAATGACTTACCGGTGAGGCTCGACATGCGGCTCTCCTCTCAAATCTCGTCGGGTTTCGGTTACCCGACAGGCCATCCTTCGCCGTGTTCGGCGTTCGCAAAATACTAGACGCTTTAGTTAAGGAAAGTGGCGATTATTTCAACTTTTCTTTTGTTTTGTCCATTTATCCGAGATTATGCGTATTTCTGTCGGTTTATGCAGTTTAGCCACTTTATTGTGTGAAAGTATTGTTTCCGTTCTGTTACAAGCGTCCCTGCCCTGATTAAAACGGCCTCACCGGTCGCGTTTTGTGCGCACCTAGGCAGCGATGTACTTGCCGTCCTGAATCACATAGGCTGTAGGTCGTATGTAGTGAGCATGTTTCCAATGTTTCCGCAGCGTTTCGGGGGTGCCGTTTTGTGCGGCTCCTGTTGCCTGGCGAGCACGCGCTCTCGGTTCACGCTAGAATGCACTCAACCTTTAAGCGGTTAATCCATCCATAAGATGCACGAAGGAGCTATCTATGAGCGAACCCCTGCGCACCGTGAACGTCGGCCTCATCGGTCTGGGAACCGTCGGCGGCGGCGTGGCCCGTCTGATTAAGAGCCACCACGATGAGTACCTGGCAGCCTACGGCATCGACCTTAAGCTGACCCGCGCCTGCGCGCTTGCTTGGGAGCAGGCCGAGGCGGCAGGCATTGAGCGCGAGGCCTTTACGAGTGACTGGCACGACGTCGTCACCGACCCCGCCGTCGACATCGTCGTCGAGCTGATCGGCGGCGAGCATCCCGCAACCGAGATCTTTACCACTGCCTTTGAGCACGGCAAGCACGTCGTCTCTGCCAACAAGGCCCTGCTGGGCCGTCACGTCGAGACGCTCGCCGAGAAGGCACGCGCGTGCGGCGTGCAGATTAAGTGCGAGGCCAGCTGCGGCGGCGGCATCCCCATCGTGAGCACGCTTGAGCACGATCTGGTGGGCAACAAGATCCTGACCATCGCCGGCATCCTCAACGGCACCACCAACTACATCCTGTCGCGCATGGACGCCGAGGGCGCCGATTACGCCGACGTGCTCGCCGATGCACAAGCCAAGGGCTATGCCGAGGCCGACCCGTCCGCCGACGTCGACGGCTTCGATGCCGCCAGCAAGACGGCAATCCTCGCTTCCATCGGCTTTGGCACCCGCGTTACCACCGATGATGTGTACCAGCAGGGTATCCGTACCATCGGCGCCGAGGACATCGCCCAGGCCCGCGAGCTCGGCTACACCATTAAGCTGCTCGGCATCGCCCGCAACACCGACGCCGGCGTCGACGTCCGCGTACATCCCACGCTCATCCCGGCAGACCATATGCTCGCCAAGGTCAACGGCGCCATGAACGCCGTCTACGTGGTAGGTGACGCCGTGGGCGAGACCATGTTCTACGGCGCGGGCGCAGGCTCCTTCCCCACCGCGAGCGCCGTCGTGGGCGATATCTTGTCGCTCTCCGAGCAGATCAGCCGCGGCGTGGCTCCACTGCCCGAGATTGAGCCCTATGGCCACAACCTCGCCTTTAAGCCCATGGACGAGCTCCAGACTAAGTACTATGTGCGCCTGAAGGTCGCCGACCGCGTGGGTGCCCTGTCCGAGACGGTCGATATCTTTGCCAAGCACAACATCTCGATCTCGCTCATCAACCAGGTCGAGGACGGCAAGTCGGGCGCCAGCGATACCTGCTCGGTCATCTTCCTGACGCACTGCGCGCTCGAGAAGGACGTCCAGGCTGCCGCCGCCGAGCTTGCCAGCGTCGACTGCGTGGCCGAAGTCGCCAACGTCCTGCGCATCGAGGACGTCGAGGCCTGGACCGAAGGCGTCATGGCGAACTAGTCCATCAATCGCCTAGCAATACGCGCTTTGAGGGCTCCCGTCCGATGTGGGACGGGAGCCCTTTTGTCTCCTGCCCTAAGCACAACGGCAGAGCACATTTGCGCGAGCCGCTCATCGGTAACGCGGGCTACCGTTCACCGATATGCAAACGCGGCCGATTCCGGCTACCGCTACGCTGTGCTGCGTATGTCCAACCCCCGAAGAATGGAGGCACCATGTTGCTCGAGGGCAAGAAAGCAATCATCACCGGAGGCACGCGCGGTATCGGCTATGCCATCGCCTGTCGCTTTATCGAGGAGGGCGCCGCCGTCACGGTCTTTGGCTCGCGTCAGGAGACTGCCGACGCCGCCGTTGAAAAGCTAGCCGCAGCCTATCCCGAGGCCAAGGTCTGGGGCCGCACCTGCGACCTCACCTCGCTCGAGGCCGTAACCGAGGCCTTTACCGAGGCAGCCGCCGACATGGGTGGCCTGGACACGGTCGTTAACAACGCCGGCATCTCCCAGCGCTCGCCCCTTTTGGACTACACGGCCGAGGAGTTCGCCAAAGTCATGGACCTCAACGTCGTCGCCGTCTTTAACGGCCACCAGGCTGCCGCCAAGATCATGACCGAGGCCGGCCACGGCGGCACCATCACCACCACGAGCTCGATGGTCGCCAAGTACGGTCAGCCCTCTGGCGTCGGCTACCCCACGTCCAAGTTTGCCGTCAACGGCATGGTCCAGTCGCTCTCGCGCGAGCTCGCCCCCATGAGTATTCGCGTCAACGCCGTCGCCCCAGGCGTAACCAAGACCGACATGGTCGCCAACCTGCCCGAAGAGGTCATCAAGCCCATCATCGCCACCATCCCGCTCGGCCGCATGGGCGAGCCCGAGGACGTCGCCAACGCCTTCGTTTTCCTAGCGAGCGACATGTCATCCTATGTCACGGGCGCCGTGCTCCCCGTCGACGGAGCCGCCCGCTCCTAAAGGTCGCAAGCCACGACTTCGAACCTCAACGAGGCCCAACGCAAAAGGCGCGCTGCCTGCATCAACCGCAGGCAGCGCGCCTTCTATTATTTGGACGGAACCCGTATCCCGGCATTCCTTACTACTTACCGTCGTCGTCTTCGGCTTCTTCGCGCGCATAGAGTTCCAGCATGCGGCGGCGGTATTCGCGCACGGCGAGCTTGGCGCGCTCCAGGCGGCGGCGCTCACGCGGAGTCAGCTTGGACGGGTCGATCTCGTCGCCATAGGTCTTCTCGGCCAGCAAATGAGCGGCGTCCACGATACGGGCATCGATGTGCCCGTTTGCCGCCTCGGTCGAGAGGCGGTCGGCAATGGAATCAAGGGTAGGTATGCCGTCGAGCGAACGCCCATGGCCATGCGAGGTCAAAAGCTCATGCTCGCGTGCGAGCAGGCTCGCCAAATCGTGATGGGCGCGCAGAATGTCGAGCGCATCGGATGGATGCTCGGCAACCTCTGCCACGGCAGCGACCGGTGCAGCGTCGACCACGCGGTAGAAGAGCTGCGCGAGCAGCGGCATCAAGAACACCGTGATGGCACCGGCGGCAACCATGACCGACGCAATATCTTGCGACAGCGCGCCCGCGTTGACGGCAACGCTTGTCACGGCAACGATGATCGGAAGCGCCGTGGTGCAGTACAGGGCCACGGTAATGCGGCCATACGCCGACACATCGCGCGTCGCAGGACAAATGCCCATAGAGATGAGGATGGGCACGGCGCGAATAATCAGCAACGCCACGATAAAGCCCGCGAGCAAGCCCGGGCGCGACGCCACGGCCGTCAGGTCGATCTTTGCGCCCGACACGGTGAAGAACACCGGAATCAAAAAGCCGTAGGCCAGGCCGTCGAGCTTAGTCTCGAGCGTATGGTTGCCCTCGGGGATGATATAGCGCAGGACAAAGCCGGCGGCAAAAGAACCCAACACGATGTCGAGGTCAAAGACGGCGGAGAATGCCACGAGCGTGACCAGGATGAGCACCGTCAGGCGCACGAAGGTCTGCGACGTGGTATCGGCGCGCTCCTCGACAAACGCAAAGAAGCGGCTGCCGACGCGCTTGGAGCGGCTCGGGACCACGGCCAGTAACACGCAAACCACCGCAAACAAGCCAAGGATTACGAGCGTTTGGATGCCAGTGCGAGCAGACAGCAGCACCGACATGGCGAGCACGGGACCGAGCTCGCCCCAAGTGCCATACGCGAGAATCGAGTCGCCCACACGCGTGCCGGTGAGCGAGCGCTCGCGCATGATGGGCACGAGCGTGCCGAGCGCCGTAGAAGTGAGGGCAAGCGTCACGGCGATACCGTCGAAATGACTGACCGAGAACCACGGCGTAAAGCGCACGGCAAGCCAGGCGATACCAAACGTGACGGCCCACGTCGCCAAGCCGTAGCGCCCCTCGACACCCGTGATGCTCTTGGGGTCGATCTCAAAGCCGGCGAGCAGGAACAAAAAGGCCAGGCCGAGCTCGGACACAAGCGAGACCTCGGCATCTACATGGATGACGCCGAGCATATGGGGTCCCAGCACCGCACCGAACACGAGCAAAAAGACGGTCTCGGGAACGGGTTTTCCGGGAATCGCCGAGGCGATGAAGGGGCTTGCAAAGGCCACGAGCGCGATGATGGCGAGTGAAACGAATGCCATGTGATGCCTTTCTCTTGTTTGCGCTTCACTGTAGCACCCTCGCCGTCCTCAACGCGCCGCGAGCTGTCGTATCATAGTGAGGTTTACAAACATGTGGCTCAAGGCGACCGCAGGGCAGACCCCGCAAACCGACCGCTGCCGCATACCGTACCGTACGCCCAACCGATCAGGAAGGCAGGAACCAATGGTCTCTCGTATCTACGTGGAGAAGAAACCCGGGTTCGACGTCGAGGCTCAGCAGCTCAAGGGCGAGCTGACCGAAATTCTCGGCATCAAGGGCATCGAGGCCCTGAGGATCATCAACCGCTACGACGTCGAGGGCATCGACGAGGAGCTTTTCCGCTCCTGCGTGCCGACCGTCTTTAGCGAGCCCCAGGTCGATGTGACCTACGACGAGCTCCCCGCAAGCGATGGCGCCGTCTTTGCCGTCGAATTCCTGCCTGGCCAGTTTGACCAGCGCGCTGACTCCGCCAGCGAGTGCGTGCAGCTCATCAGCCAGGGCGAGCGCCCCGCCGTGCGCTCCGCCAAGGTCTATATGATCTCGGGCGCCCTGGACGAGGCCGCCATCGAGGCCATCAAGCACTACGTGGTGAATCCCGTCGAGGCCCGCATCGCCTCGCTCGCCCTGCCCAAGACGCTGTACATGGAGACCCCCGAGCCCAAGCCCGTCGAGGTGCTCGACGGCTTCCGCGAGCTCGACGAGGCCGGCCTTGCCGCCTTTATCGCCGATCGCGGCCTTGCCATGGACGAGGCGGACATCGCCTTCTGCCAGCAGTACTTCCGCGATGAGGACCGCGACCCCACCATCACCGAGATCCGCGTGATCGACACCTACTGGTCCGACCACTGCCGCCACACCACCTTCGGCACCGTCCTGGACGACGTGACGATCGACGACGCCGTGGTGCAGCAAGCCTTCGACCGCTACATGGAGATGCGCCACGAACTCGGCCGCGACGCCAAGCCCGTCTGCCTCATGGACATGGGCACCATCGGCGCCAAGTACCTTAAGAAGACCGGCGTCATGACCGATGTCGACGAGTCCGAGGAGATCAACGCCTGCACCGTCAAGGTGAAGGTCGATGTCGACGGCGAGGACCAGGACTGGCTGTTCCTGTTTAAGAACGAGACCCACAACCACCCGACCGAGATCGAGCCCTTCGGCGGTGCCGCCACCTGCGTGGGCGGCGCCATCCGCGACCCGCTCTCGGGCCGCAGCTACGTGTACCAGGCCATGCGTGTCACCGGCGCCGGCGACCCCACCGTCCCCGTGTCCGAGACGCTCGAGGGCAAGCTGCCGCAGCGCAAGCTCGTGACCACCGCTGCCGCCGGCTACTCCAGCTACGGCAACCAGATCGGCCTTGCCACCGGCCAGGTCAACGAGCTCTATCACCCCGGCTACGTGGCCAAGCGCATGGAGGTCGGCGCCGTCGTGGGCGCTACCCCGGCAAACCACGTGCGCCGCGAGTGCCCCGCCCCCACTGACAAGATCATCCTGCTGGGCGGCCGCACCGGCCGTGACGGCATCGGCGGTGCCACCGGCTCCTCCAAGACCCAGAACACCGAGTCCATCGAGACCTCGGGCGCCGAGGTCCAGAAGGGCAACGCCCCGGTCGAGCGCAAGCTGCAGCGCCTCTTCCGCCGCGGCGACGCCTGCCGCCTGATCAAGCGCTGCAACGACTTTGGCGCCGGCGGCGTCTCGGTCGCCGTGGGCGAGCTTGCCGACGGCCTGTACGTGGACCTGGACACCGTGACCAAGAAGTACGACGGCCTGGACGGCACCGAGCTCGCCATCTCCGAGTCCCAGGAGCGTATGGCCTGCGCCGTCGCCGACGGTGACGTCGAGGAGTTCATGGGCTACGCCGCCGAGGAGAACCTGGAGGCGACCGTTATCGCCGAGGTTACCGCCGAGCCGCGCATGCGCATGGCCTGGAACGGCGTCGCCATCGTCGACCTGTCCCGCGAGTTCCTCAACTCCAACGGTGCGCCCAAGCACCAGGTCGCCCACGTGTGTGCCCGTAGCGTGTGGCAGCCCAGCTGGGCCGGCACCACGCTTGCCGAGCGCATGACCTCGCTGGTCACCGACCTCAACGTCGCCTCCAACAAGGGCCTTTCCGAGCGCTTCGACTCCACCATCGGCGCCGCAACCGTGCTCATGCCCTTTGGCGGCAAGACGCAGCTCACTCCGAGCTCTGCCATGGTCGCCAAGTTCCCCGTGGACGGCGAGACCACCACGGCGAGCGCTATGGCATGGGGCTTCAACCCCTACCTGATGGAAGCCGACCAGTTTGCGGGCGCATACCTGTCCGTAGTCGAGTCCATCGCCAAGCTCGTTGCCGCCGGCTTTGAGCACAAGCGCGCCTACCTCTCCTTCCAGGAGTACTTCGAGCGTCTGCGCACCGAGGCTGAGCGTTGGGGCAAGCCCATGGCAGCCGTCCTGGGCGCCCTTATGGCCCAGGTCGACCTGGGTGCCGGCGCCATCGGCGGTAAGGATTCCATGAGCGGCTCGTTTGAGGACGAAGCCGGCGAGCTCAACGTTCCGCCGACCCTGATCAGCTTCGCTGTCGCCGTAGGCAAGGCAGCCCGCGCCGTCTCCCCCGAGTTCAAGGGCCTGACGCACCGCGTTGTCCGTATCGCCCCCGCCACCTATGGCGAGGACTACCGTCCCGATGCCCAGCAGCTTCTCGCCGCATTTGACGCTGTCGAAGCGCTCACCGCCGCCGGCGACGCCCTGGCCGTCTCCACACCCGGCTACGGCTGCGGCGCCGAGAGCCTCTTTAAGATGTGCGTCGGCAACCAGATCGGTATCGAGCTTGCCGAGGATGTGGACGTGGAGAGCCTCTTCACCCCGCTCTATGGCAGCTTTATCGTCGAGCTCGCCGAGGATGCCGAGCTGCCCGAGGTCGCCGACGGCGTTGTCGTCGAGCCTCTGGGCACCACCGTTGAGGGCTATGTCATCGACACCGGCTCCGAGGTCATCGAGCTCTCCAAGCTCCAGGAGGCCTGGGAGAGCGGCATCGAGGGCGTCTTTGCCTACCGCAGCGCCGGCGAGACCCCCGAGGTCGAGGCCATCGACTTCCGTGCCAAGGATATCCACGTGTACGGCGGCGCCAAGATCGCCCGCCCGCGCGTGATCATCCCCGTGTTCCCCGGCAACAACTGCGAGTACGATAGCGCCCGTGCCTTCCGTGCCGCCGGCGCCGAGGCCGACACCTTCGTGATCAACAACCTCACGCCCGAGGCCGTCGCCGAGAGCACCCACGAGCTTGCCCGCCGCATCCGTGCAAGCCAGATTGTCATGATCCCCGGCGGCTTCTCGGGCGGCGACGAGCCCGACGGCTCCGCCAAGTTCATCACGGCGTTCTTCCGCGCTCCCGAGGTCACCGAAGCAGTCCGCGACCTGCTCAAGGCCCGCGATGGCCTGATGCTGGGCATTTGCAACGGCTTCCAGGCTCTGGTCAAGCTCGGCCTGGTGCCCTACGGTGACATCGTCGACGCCACGCCCGATGCGCCCACGCTGACGTTCAACACCATCGGTCGCCATCAGAGCCGCCTGGTGCGCACCCGCATCTCGTCCAACCTGTCCCCATGGCTGTCGCAGTGCAGCCTGGACGACCCCTACACCGTCGCCATCAGCCACGGCGAGGGCCGCTTTGTCGCCAATGACGAAGTACTCGCCCAGCTGATCGCCAACGGCCAGGTCGCCACGCAGTACGTGGGCGAGGACGGTAAGCCCAGCATGGACCTTTCCGTCAACCCCAACGGCTCCGCACTCGCCATCGAGGGCATCACGAGCCCCGACGGCCGCGTCCTGGGCAAGATGGGTCATGCCGAGCGTCGCGGCGACAACCTGTACCGCAACGTGCCCGAGCATGTCCCCGGCGACAAGTTCATGCCGATCTTTGAGAGCGGCGTAGCCTACTTCGCCTAAGCCTTTCCCATCGGGTACAATCCCTTCGGGTAACATCACCCGCCACCGACGCATCCGGTGGCGGGTTCTTTTTTTCTTCGCGCATACAGGAAGGACATCATGGAAAGCCGCAAGCCGTATCTCGCCACCCTACCCGGACTCATCCTGGGCTGTCTCGTTTGCTGCGCGCTCTGGGGGTCGGCTTTCCCCTGCATCAAAATCGGCTACGGCCTCTTTGGCATCCCGGCGCACGACAGCGCCTCGCAGCTGCTCTTCGCCGGTCTGCGCTTCACCCTTGCCGGCATGTTGGTCATTATCAGCATGAGCGCAGCCCAGCGCCGACCGCTCGTCCCACAGGTACGCGATATCAAGCCCATATGCATCCTGTCGCTCTTCCAGACCATCGGCCAGTACTTCTTTTTCTACCTTGGTCTCTCCCGTGCAAGCGCTATGTCGAGCTCCATCATCGAGGCCAGCGCCAACTTCTTGGCTATCCTCTTTGCCGCCTTGGCGTTTCGCACCGAAAAGCTCAACGCGGCCAAGGTGCTCGGCTGCGTACTGGGCTTTGCCGGTGTCGCGCTCGTCAACCTTTCGGGCGTGGACGGCACCTTTGGCTTTGCGCTCGACGGCGAGGGCTTTATCCTGGCCTCCACCGTCGCGGGTGCCCTTTCGACCTGCCTGATCGGCATCTTCTCGCGCGAACACGACGGCGTCTTGCTTGCCGGGTGGCAGTTCTTGGTCGGCGGCCTGGTCCTCACCGCCATTGGCTTTTTGATGGGTGGCGCGCTCTCCCCCACGGCGATTGCCCCCGCCATCGCGCTCATCATCTACATGGCGCTTATCTCCGCGGTCGCCTACTCGCTGTGGTCGCGCCTGCTTGCCGTCAACCCCGTCAGCCGCGTCTCGGTCTTTGGGTTTATGAACCCCGTCTTTGGCGTGCTGCTGAGCGCACTGCTGCTCGGTGAGGGCGCTGGCACGAGCCCCGCTACCGTCATCGTTGCCCTGCTGTTGGTCTGCGGCGGCATCATCATCGTCAACAAACCCAAAAAAGCTTAACGAACTGCCCTTATTTAGCAGAGGGGATTCATGTACTTTAGCTTAATGGAGTACATCGGTGAGCTGAGGGCCGCCACGCACGCAAGCGTGCACCCCTTTTCCTAGCGTATCTGGACGCCGGCTTTCTTTTTCTCGGCCTTGACGCGGTAGAGCTCCGCATCGGCAGCGCGAAGTAAGTCTTGCCAGGTATCAACACTATCGCCGACCCGCGCGTAACCGATGGACATCCGCAATGCATACGGCACCTCGGCACGAGCGAGCTCGTCGTTAATCGCCGAACACAGGTCTATGATGTCCTGTTCCGCCGTCGCCTTTTGAAGCACCACGAACTCATCGCCACCATAGCGTGCGATAAAACCACCAGACGCCGAGCAGACCTCTTTGAGCGTAGCAGATATGACCTGGAGGGCATGATCGCCCTCAACATGTCCATACCGGTCGTTAATTTGCTTAAAGCCGTCGGCATCCATCATAAGCAGATACACATCATCGGCCTGGTCAGCACCCGAGAACAGCGACAGCATATAGGTCTCAAAACGGTTGCGATTGTTAAGGCCAGTCAACGGGTCGGTCGAGATCAGCTGCTCCTGACAAACAATGTAGAGCTGCAACATACTTAACATGATGCCGACACTAAGGCAGGGGCCCGAATAAAAGACCTGAAAGACACCGGCCACCAAGGCCGGAATGGCGAAAAATGCCAAGGTTTGATAGATGGCCTTCTTTTGTAGGCTCTCGACCTTGCAAGATTGTATAAACGCATGCAGGGACGTATATATAACGTAGCAGTAGCTGACGATGGGCTGGATCATATAGACAAAACCGCGACGATACGCGCCCTGCGCATCGATATAGAACAGGGCATGCGTCCAGTAGCTAGTAAACGCCAGTACGACTACCAGCACCGCAGGCAGCGTTACAAACGCCATCCTATAGCGCACGGTCAAAAGGCGAGAACCCTGCACCGTCTCGGAATAGATAAACCAAATGAGGCACGCGGCGGCAAAGAGCGAAAACGAAACCGCGTTGGAAATCCAGTTGGCAGCAATGCCCAGCGTGCCGCCCACACCGTCCGAAAGCGTCCAGATTATATCGAATAGCATGTACGCGGCAGAGGTGTAACCGAGCGTACTAAACAATAACTGCTGGGTACTCGAGAACAAGGAGTGGCGACTTCGCGCGGCAAGCCCGATAAGAACAATCATGCATAGCAGGAATATCTCAATCTTGAGTGCCTTAACCACTAGACGCCATCCCTTCAATATCCAAGTGGTCAGAATCGCCCGATTCGTGTCTGGGCAATAAACACCCCTACTCCGCAGGGGTAAGGGGAATAATAGCAGAGCGCCCGAACGTCACTGCAAGACAGCTTTCGTTCGGGCGCTCAAACGGCGCGAATTGCACGCCGGCTTGATTGACTCGCGTCGACGATTACTCGCCGTCGATGTCGGTCGCGACGGCCTCCTCGATGGCCTCGACACCGGCAGGCGACAGATCCTCTTTGCCGTGGCAGAACTTCTTATCGACCCAGCCGGTCAGAATCGGAGCCATGATTGCCGTGATGATGACGGCAGTGGCGATCTGCGCATACGCAGTGGGCGCAAGCTCGGCATAGCGCGGGGCGACCTCGGCGAGGGCGACCGGCGTGGTCATAGCCGTGCCGGCGATAGTGGAGCAGGCAACGGCCGCCTTGCCGTTACCACCGCACAGGCGCTCGAACGCAAAGGTAATGGGACCGACGATAAAGAGCGTGATGAGGCCCAGCAGGATGCCCGAAATACCGCCGGTGATAAAGCTCGAAAGGCTCATGGACGCACCGAGCTGAAAGCCGATAACGGCGATCGCGGGATTGGCGCCGGGGACCAGCAGATTCTTGATAAACGGGAACAAGTTGCCCAGGACCATGCCGATAACAAGCGGCAGGATGGATCCGATGATGGTGCCGACGGGGATGTTGGCGAGACCCGAGACACCGAGGATGATCATCGTGACGGCGGGGCCGGCCGTAAAGAACAGGATACCGACAGCGCCCTGCTCGGACTCATCGCCGAACTCGCCCATGATGCCCGTATAGAGCGCCATGTTGCAAAACGTGATGCCGCCGATGATAGACACGGAGCTCAGGCCCAGGAAGTTATCGTTAAAGAAATATGCCACACCCAAGCCAAGGGCGGCCGCAACAACAAGCTTGGGGATCAGTACGACGATGCCGGTCTTGATAGCGCCCGGCGTGGACTTAAAGCTGATGCCGGCGCCCACAAACAGCAGAATTGCGGCGACGATGGTGTTGGAACCACCGCGACAGGCGGCGGTAAAGAAGCCGCCGATCTCGAAGACCTGCGGGCAGAAGGTATTGAGCAAAAGACCGACGATCATCGGGTAGATCATGATGTCACCCGGGATGCGCGGTACTTTGAATTTCTTTTGCTCGTTGGCGGTCGCTTCCTGTGCCATGAAACCCCCATTTCCGCTGACGCAGAACAAAAGCCCACGTCACGCTTTGCTACAGTAAAGTTTGACCATGGTACCAGAAGAAGCAGACCAGCTCGGTGAGAAATTCGATTCGTTGGGCCGGGACGCTAAACGCGCCCTTGCTTTTATACAAGGCTCAAAACGATATAGAACACGATGCCCGAGACGCAGCACCACAACATCGACTTTGTCTTGATTGCCACCGCCACGACACCGGCAGCCGCAATCCAGGGAATCAAGCCCTGCCACAAGCCGGCGTCGAAAGCGCCAGGGCTTATCAAATCGTTAGCGACCAGCGCCGCAAAGGCGGCGGGCGGAATATAACCCAAGGCCTCGGTAACGCGGGGCGACAGCGTTCTCCCGCGCAAAGCAAACGCCGGGGCAATGCGGAAAAACGCGATGGCCGCCCAAGACGACAGCCACAGGACCAAAAACTCATTAACGGGCATCGCGAGCACCCCTTCCTTCGGCGAGAGTATCGCGCGCAAGCGCCGCGGCAACACCGACGAGCACGCTTGCCGGCACGGCGGTATTCGTCCACCCCAAGAGCTTGCATATGGCGACAGACACCGCAGCCATAACGGCAGCCACGACATTGCCGCGCGACAGTCGCTGCGAAAAGAGCAGGCAGATAAAGAGCGAGGTGCAGACAAAGCCAGCAATAGCGGTGGGGACATCGACAACGGCGCCTACAACGGCGCCCATCGTGCACGAAACGCCCCATGTCGCGATGAGGATCGCGTTGAGCGCAAAGGACTCGCGCGGGCCCCAATCCTCCCCTTCAACCAACTTGGCAAGCGAGATGCCATATGCCTCCTCGGTAAGCGTCGCGGCAACAGCCAGCGTCTGACGCTTCGAGGCACCCCTCAGATGGGGCGCGATTGATGCCGAATAAAGTGCAAAGCGCGAGGAGATTGCGGCCACACTTGCGACAATCGATGCCGCAGGCACACCTGCCAGCCACAGATTGCAGACCATAAACTGGCCGCTACCCGTCACAAACGTGCTGCTCAGAGCAAAAACCATCCAGGGCTCCATTCCCGTCTGCGCCATAATCATTCCGCACGGCGCGCCTATCGCAACATAGGTAAGCATCACCGGCCAGACGGTTTTAACGATTTTGAGCACCATAGGGTTCCTCGTCCCGACAAGATTTCCGAGCCGCATTCGACGACGCGGCAGAATCATCGCCCGGTGGTAACCGAGTTCACCTACAATTGCCACCGGATCGAAAGACACAGCTTTTTAGGAAGTCATTATGACAGCTATCGATCGGGGCCGGGCGACCGCGGCCTTCAAACGCTATACCGATGCCTACGACGCCACCAACCCACGCATCGCGCTCAAAATCGAGCATACGTACCACGTTGCCGAGGCATGCGATGCCGTGG
>USMH01000002.1 GCA_900555745.1 uncultured Collinsella sp. | reverse complement strand
CATGAACTTCGCAGCCCAGCTGTCGGGGTCGGTCTCGTCTGCCATGTCGTTGTTCGCGTGGTCGCCCGCGACCACCATGAACGGCGCGAGCACGGCCTTCTTGTAGCCTGCGGCGCTCGCGGCGGCGATAACATCCTCGCAGGTCGGTTCAGCCTCGACGGTGCCGACGAAGAACTGCGTCAAGCCCTCGTTCTTGAACACTTCCTGCATCTTGGCATAGTCGGCGTTGGAATCGGCTTCGGTGCCGTGACCCATGAGGCACAGCGCCGTCTTGCCGTCGTCGAAGGACGCCATGTTCTCCTTAATGGCTGCGGCCACCTTCTTGTAGTCGTCGTCGGAGGTGAGCAGCGGGTCGCCGAGCGAGATCTTGTCGAACTTGTCGGCGTACTTGTCGAGCTCGTCTTTCACGTCGGTGTATTCCAGGCCACCCATGAGATGCGTCGGCTGCACGACGATTTCCTTCACGCCGTCTTCCACGCAGCGGTCGAGCGCCTCGGTCATGTTGTCGATCGTGATGCCGTCGCGCTTCTTCAGCTTGTCGATGATGATCTGCGCGGTGAAGGCGCGGCGGATGTCGTAGTCCTGCCAGTACTTCTCGCGGATAGCGTCTTCGATGGCGCCGATGGTGATGTGGCGCGAGTCGTTGTAGCTCGTGCCGAAGCTCGTGACGAGGATGACCGGCTTTACGGCCTTCTCCTTTTCACTCGATTTCTCGGAACTCGCGGAGGTGTTGGAGCAGCCCGCGAGCGCGACTCCGGCGAGCGCGAAGGCTCCGGTTGCTGCGGCGCCCATGAAGCCGCGGCGTGACATCTGGTCGGACATGGTTTTTCCTTTCCTCGGTTTGCCGGTCCCCCGGCGACAGTTGCTTGTCGGCACAAGCGAAAGAAAAGCGCGCCCCTCGGGGTTCACAAGGAGCTAACGCCACGGCGATGCCGTGAGGAAAAGGCGAAGCAGTCTGGCTTGGGGCGCGAGGCGGTTCGCCCGCGCGTCCTATACAGTAATGTCCCTTGCCCAGGATTCCCACCTGGTTCCCTCCGCAAGCCAGCGCGGGCTGTGCGGGCGCCGCGCCGGTCATTTCCTTTTATCCGATTGTCATATGCTCGTTGCCGAATCTTTTACTATGATAGTGGGCACTTGTGAACGTGTCAAAGCCAGGGCGGGCGGCATTGCGCCTCCTGCCTGCGTATTTGCGCCGATTGCCGCCGCAGGCGCCGTGTTTTGCCCGCTGCGCGAATGGCGGCGTAAACGGTTGCGATGAGAAACGGGAAGGGAAGGCTCGGATGATTCATATCGTTGGCGCAGGCTCGGGCGCCGCCGACCTTATCACCCTGCGCGGGGCGCGCCTTCTGCGCGCAGCCGACGTGGTCGTTTGGGCGGGAAGCCTTGTGAACCCCGAGCTGCTCGCTGAGTGCAAGGAATCCTGCATCGTCTACGACAGCGCGCACATGACCTTGGAGGAAGTGCTCGACGTGATGTGCGCGGCAGATGCGCGGGGCGAGGAAGTGGTGCGCCTGCACACGGGCGACCCGTGCCTGTACGGCGCCATCCAGGAGCAGATGGACGCGCTCGACGCGCGCGGCGTGGACTACGAGGTGGTGCCCGGCGTGTCGAGCTTTTGCGGTGCCGCGGCGGCGCTTCGCCAGGAATACACGCTGCCGGGAATCAGCCAGTCGGTCGTGATCACGCGGCTTTCCGGACGTACCCCTATGCCCGCGGGCGAGGGCATGCGCACCATGGCGGAAAGCGGCTCGACTATGGTCATCTTCCTGAGCTCGGGTATGCTCGCCGAGCTTTCCGCTGAGCTTTTGGCCGCGGGCCGCAGCTCCGACGAGCCGGCGGCGCTCGTGTACAAGGCGACCTGGCCTGAGGAGCGCGTGGTGCGATGCACAGTGGGCACGCTCGCCGATGCGGGCGCGCGAGAGGGCATCGACCGCACGGCGCTCGTGGTGGTGGGCCGCGTGCTCGGGGCTCGCGGCGGGCTTGCGCACAACGGCGCGCAAGCGGAGTCGTACGAGCGCAGCAAGCTTTACGACCCTTCGTTTGCCACGGGGTATCGGAAGGCGAGCAGCTAGCGTGGCCTTCGAGCACTACATATATACTGGGACGACCCGCCTGCGCTGCGGCTACACCACGGGGAGCTGCGCCGCGCTCGCGGCGAAGGCAGCCTGCGAGATGCTCTTGTCACGAAAGCCCGTCGGCCTCGTGTCGATCGTCACCCCCGGCGGGCTGCCCGTCGAGACGGACGTGGTCGACGCATGCATCGGCGAGGGGTGCGCCCAGTGCGCCGTGCGTAAGGACGCAGGCGACGATGCCGATGTGACCGACGGCGTGCTCGTGTACGCGCGCGTGGAACATTCGGGGTCGGGCACGGGTGTTACGGACAGCAAGGACGTGCCCGCGCACGAATCGGAAGTTTCCGTCGATGGCGGCGTGGGCGTGGGGCGCGTGACGTTGCCCGGGCTCGAGCAGCCGGTGGGGGCGGCCGCCATCAACGCGACGCCGCGCGCGATGATCACTTCGGCGGTGCGCGAGGTGTGCGCCGCGCACGGCTTTTCTGGAAATATTGCTGTGACGATTTCGGTACCCGAGGGCGTTTCCCTTGCCGAAAAGACCTTCAACCCGCACCTGGGGATAGAGGGCGGCATCTCCATCCTGGGCACGACGGGCATCGTCGAGCCTCGCAGTCTCGCTGCCTTGCGCGACAGCATCGAGCTCGAGATCCGGCAGCATGCGGCTATGGGGCGGCGCGGAGTCGTGCTCACGCCCGGCAACTACGGCGCGCAGTTCATCTCGGGGCATTTCCACCTAAACGGTGCGCCGGTGGTCTTCATCTCCAACTTTGTGGGCGATGCGATTGATTGCTGCGTTCGCGAGGGATTCACCAATGTCCTTCTTGTGGGACACATCGGCAAGTTGGTGAAGGTCGCGGGCGGCATCATGGACACCCATTCGCGTACCGCCGACTGCCGCGCGGAGATTCTGGCCGCCCACGCGGCCATGGCCGGCGCGGGTGCGAAGACCGTGCGCGAGATCATGACGTCCGTCACGACCACGGTGGCGCTCGAGGTAATCGAGGCCGCCGGCGTGGGGGACGCTGCGCGCGCCTCGCTCGCTGCGGCAATCGAGGACAGGTTGCGCCGCCGCGCGGCGGGCGCATGCGACATCGCCGCGGTCGTGTTCGACGCCGAGCGCCGCGAGCTTTTCCGCACGTCGGGCGCCGATGCAGTTATCGGGAAATTGGGGGCGACGTATGAGTAAAGGCGTGCTGTATGGGGTGGGCCGCGCAATCGGCTGGCCAGGGACGAAGGTGGCTATGAAGGCGCGCCACTCGCTTGCGGACACGAAGCGCATCCTTCGCGAGGAGGGCACCTTCGACGGTGCCGAGCTCGTAGAGGACTGTGGGCTTCCGGGCGAGCGCATGTACCGCTTGCTCGACGATGTGCCCGATCGGGGCAGCTACTTCTCAACGATGGTGGTGCGCTAGATGAGGATTTCCTGCATAGCGTTCACTGAGAGGGGGTATGCGTTGGCGCAGCGCACCGCACGCGCGCTTTCCGATTGCGCGCAGACAGGTGAAGATGACCCTGGCTGGGACGTTTCCGTTTCGCGCGGGTTCGGCGAGGGGAAGGCCGACCTGCGCACATGGACGGCGCTCGCGTGGGAAGCGTCGGACGCGCTTCTGTTCGTGGGCGCGGCGGGCATCGCCGTGCGGGCGATCGCGCCGCATGTCGCCTCGAAGGCAACCGATTCTGCGGTTGTGGTGATCGACGAGGCGGGGCGCTTTGCCGTCCCGCTTTTGTCGGGGCATTTGGGCGGTGCGAACGACCTTGCGCAAACTGTGGCACGCGCGGCAGGGGCCATCCCCGTCATCACCACGGCGACCGACGTCCGCGGCGTGTGGGCGGTGGATACGTGGGCGCGCTGTGCTGGGCTCGCCGTTTCGAATCCCGAGGCCATCAAGCGAGTGTCGGCGCGGCTGCTTTCGGGCGGGCGCGTGACGCTCTATTCCGACATGCCGATTTCGGGACAGCTGCCTGAGGGGGTTGACATTGCGTCCGACCGCGCTCTGGCCGATATCGTCGTGTCGCCGTTCGCTGGCGCGAATGCAGGTGCGTCCGTTCGCGCGGCGGAGACAACAGGCGAGGTCGTGCCCGTCGGTGAGACGGGGAAGCCGGCCGGCGTGCGGGCGCAGGCGCCTGTGCCCGAGCCGCTTCGCCTTGTCGTGCCCTGCATCGTTGCGGGCATAGGGTGCCGTCGCGGTGCGTGCGCCGAAGCGATCGAGGAGGCGTTTCTTCTCGCGTGCGGGCAGGCGGGTATCTCGCCTTTGGCCGTGCGCGAGGCGGCGACGATCGACGTGAAGGCGCACGAGGAGGGTCTGCTCGCCTTCTGCCGCGCGCGCAATATCCCGCTTGCGACGTATTCCGCAGAGGAGTTGTCGCAGGTCGAAGGCAGCGTTTCGCCATCTGATTTCGTGCGCGCGACGGTTGGGGTCGACAACGTGTGCGAGCGCGCGGCACTCGCGGACGGGGGCAAACTTATCTTCCCGAAGCTCGCTCACGGCGGCGTGACCGTCGCGTTTTCCAAGGTAACTATCGAACTTTCGTTTAAGGAGCGGTGATGGGAAAGCTCTTCGTGGTGGGGATCGGCCCGGGCGGCCCCGATGGCATGACGATTGCGGCCCGGCGCGCGCTCGAGGCGGCCGACATCGTTGTGGGGTACACGAAATACGTGGAGCTCGCGCTCGCCGCCGTGCCCGACGCGGCGCATCTCGCGACGCCGATGATGCACGAGGTCGAACGGTGCCGCCTGGCGCTTTCGCGCGCGCAGAGCGGAGAAGCCGTGGCGCTCGTGTGCAGCGGTGACGCGGGCGTGTACGGCATGGCGAGCCCCGTGCTGGAGCTTGCGGAGGACTACCCCGATGTAGACGTGGAAGTTATCGCCGGGGCCACCGCGGCTCAGAGCGGGTCGGCGGTGCTCGGCGCCCCGCTTGCCCACGACTTCGCGGTCGTGTCGCTCTCCGACCTGCTCACACCGTGGGAGGTCATCGAGCGCAGGCTCGCCGCCGTGGCGAGCGCCGACTTCTGCATCTGTTTGTACAACCCGCGCAGCAGAAAGCGCGCCGACAGGCTCTCACGCGCGGCGAAGATTATGCTCGAATGGAAGGCCCCCGACACGCTCTGCGGCTGGGTACGCAACATCGGGCGCGAGGGGCAGCAGTCGGGCATGTGCAGGCTCTCCGAGCTGGAAGAGATCGACGCCGACATGTTCACCACCGTGTTCGTCGGCAACGCGGACACGAAGCTCGTGGGCGGCCGTATGGTTACGCCGCGCGGGTATCGGGAGATTCCATGCGAAAGGTAACGATCATCGGGGCGGGGCCCGGAAACCCCGACTTGCTCTCGCGCGCGGCGCTCGACGCGATCGACATCGCCGACGTGGTCATCGGCGCTCATCGCGCGCTTGTCGGCATCGACGTGCCGCCCGACGTGGTGAGATGCGAGCTCGTGAAGACGGCGGACATCGTCGCCGCGCTCACCGATGCGGCGTCGTGGCAGCGCGCCGTGGTCGTGATGACGGGCGATGTTGGGCTGTTCAGCGGCGCGCGCCGCCTGGTGGAGGCGCTCTCCGGCGACGCGCAGGTGGCCGTGCGCGTCATTCCCGGCATAAGCTCAGCATCGTATCTCGCCGCGCGCCTCGCGCGTCCATGGCAGAATTGGCGCTTCGCGAGCGCTCACGGCGTGGCGTGCGACATCGTGGCCGAGGCCGAGCGCGCAGGTGAGCTTTTCCTCGCCACGTCGGGCGGGGAAGACCCCTCGCGGCTTTCGGGCGAGCTTGTGCAGGCGGGCTTCGGGGACGCGCGCGTGACGGTGGCCGAGCGCCTGTCGTACCCCGACGAGCGCATCACCTGTGCGACCGCAAGTGAAATAGCAGGTCAGACGTTCGATGACTTGAACGTGATGCTTATCGAGTTCGCAGACGGCGCCGGCTCGCCCGCGGGCTCTAGCGTAGCCTCCGAGGCGCCGGCCGGCGCGTCTGCGCCCGCGGCGGCTTCTTCCGCGGCGGACTCTGCGGGCGCATCCCGCGCCGCGAGTTCCCGCTGGCCGTACGCTTCCTCGGGCATTCCCGACGAGCTCTTCATCCGCGGCGACGTTCCCATGACCAAGCAGGAGGTGCGCGCCGTCGCGCTTGCGAAGCTGCGCCTTACCGCGACCGACACCGTGTGGGACGTCGGCGCCGGCACGGGAAGCGTATCGATCGAGGCGGCGCTCGTCGCGCGAGCGGGGTCGGTATGGGCGGTCGAGCGCAACGCGACCGGCGTGCGGCTCATCCGAGAGAACGCGGATGCATTCGGGTGCGGCAACGTGCATGCGGTCCCCGGCGTCGCCCCCGAAGCGCTCGCGAAACTGCCCCTCCCCGACGCCGTGTTCGTCGGCGGGAGCGCGGGCGAGCTTCCCTCCATCGTGGAGGCGGCGCTCGAGAAGAACTCGCAGGTTCGCCTGTGCGTGCCATGCGTCACCGTTGAGACGCTCACCGAGGCGTGCGCGCTCCTCTCGGGTTTGCGCTTTAAGGGGTTCGAGGCGTGCCAGGTGTCGGCCGCCCGCGCCGAGGCTGTAGGCTCGCACCATCTTATGAAGGCGCAAAACCCCGTGTTCCTCGTCAGCGCGCGTGGTGCAGGTGGGGAAGGCGGCGCCCGGTGAGCACGTCCATCCCGCGCTTCATGGTCGCTGCGCCCTCGAGCGGGAGCGGCAAGACGGTCGTAACGTGCGCGCTCCTGCGCGCGCTCGCGCGCCGCGGCCTTGCATGCGCGGCCTTCAAATGCGGCCCCGACTACATTGACCCGCTCTTTCATCGCCGCGTCGTGGGTGCGCGCTCGGGCAACTTAGACGGCTTCTTCACCGACGCCCCGACGCTGTGCGCCCTGCTCGCACGCGGCGCCGCTGGCGCGGATGTCGCGGTGCTCGAGGGGGTCATGGGCTTCTACGACGGCATGGCGCCCGGCGTGGCCGACGCGAGCAGCTACCAGGTTGCGCGCGACACGGAAACGCCAGTCGTTTTAGTGGTGAACGGGCGCGGGGCGTCTTTATCGCTCGCCGCCGTAATCCGCGGCATCGCCGAGTTCCTGCCTTGTGCGAACGTGCGCGGCGTCGTGCTGAACAAGACGAGCGCCGCTGCTTGCGCCTACGCGGCGCCTGCGATCGAGAAGCACACGGGCGTCGCGGTTTTGGGTAATATCCCCGCCGATGAGGCATTCTCGCTCGAAAGCCGGCATCTGGGGCTTGTGACCGCCGACGAGGTCGAGCGGCTCTCCGCGCGCATCGACAAGATGGCCGAGCTGGTGGAAAAGAGCATCGACGTCGACCGCTTGCTCGAAATAGCGGCGACGGCACCCGATATCCGCGAGGAACCTTACCGGTTGGAGTCGATCGCGGGAGCGCGGCCCATCGTCGCCGTCGCGCGTGACGAGGCGTTCTCGTTCTACTACGAGGAGAACCTGCGCGCGCTCGAGGACCTGGGTTGCGAGCTGGCCTTTTTCAGCCCCCTGTGTGATAGCGAGTTGCCCCGGGGGACAAGCGCCCTCTATCTGGGAGGCGGCTACCCGGAGCTCCATGCGCGGCAACTCTCCGAGAACGTGCCGATGCGCGAGGCGGTGCGGCATGCGGTGGAATCCGGCATGCCGACGGTCGCCGAATGCGGTGGATTTCTGTACCTGCAGCGCGAAATCGCCGATAACGAGGGGCGGCGCTGGCCTGTTGCGGGCGCCCTTGAGGGCGCAAGCGAGAACGGGGGAAGGCTGTCCCATTTCGGGTACGTTGAGCTCACTTCCCAACGCGACGGGCTCTATGGGCCGCGCGGCACACGCATCCGCGCGCACGAGTTCCACTACTGGCAGTCCACCTGCCCGGGCGGCGACTTCTGGGCGCAGAAGCCCCGGCGCGACAAGGGCTGGCCGTGCATGACGACCACCCCGTCCCTGGTTGCGGGCTTCCCGCATGTGTACTATCCTGCGAATCCCGACGTTGCGCGCGCGTTCGCGTCTGCCGCAGCGTCGTTCGCAGAGAGGAGACGGCATGGCTGAAGCAACCGAAACCGCGCTTGCCTGCATCCGCGAGGAAGTCGAGCACGCGTTCTCGTCGGCGCCGGGCGCCGTGCTCGAAGCCGCGCTCTCCCGGATCGCGCCCGCAGACGAGTGCGCCCGCGCCGCCGCGTACGCCGCGTGGGACTCCATCGCGCACCCCTTGGGGGGATTGGGCGACTTTGAAGACGCCGTCGCGCGTATCGCCGCAGCTCAGGGGAGCGCCGAGGTGGCCGAGTTTCCCCGTGTGCTCGCAGTATTCTTCTCCGACAACGGGGTCGTTGCCGAAGGCGTGTCGCAAAGCGGACAAGACGTGACGCGAGCCGTCGCGCGCAACATGTGCGAGGGAGCCACGAGCGCCTGCCGCATGGCGGCGTTCGCGGGTGCCGAGGTCGTGCCCGTCGACGTGGGTATGGCCCGGGGCATAGAAGACGCGCGCATGGTACGCGCGAACGTGCGGCGGGGGAGCGGCAACATCGCGCACGGCCCCGCTATGTCTCGCGATGGGGCCGTGCGCGCGATCGAAGTCGGAATCGCCGTCGCGTGCGGGCTTGCCCGCGCCGGCGTGCGCCTTCTCGCCGCGGGCGAGATGGGCATCGGCAACACGACCACCTCGGCGGCGGTGGCCGCAGTGCTCATCCGGGCGGACGCGCGGAGCCTCGTCGGGCGCGGCGCGGGGCTCTCGGACGCCTCGCTCGCGCGCAAGCGCGACGTGGTCGAGCGCGCTATCGATGCGAACTCGCCCGATCCCGCCGACCCGATCGATGTGCTCTCGAAGGTGGGCGGCTTCGACATCGCGGCGATGTGCGGCTTCTACCTGGGGGCCGCGGCCTCGAAGACGCCAGCGCTCCTCGACGGGGTCATATCCTGCACGGCGGCCCTGTGCGCGGCGCGCCTGTGCCCCAACGCCTTGGGTTACCTCGTGGGCACCCACGCATCAAGCGAACCCGCAAGCCGGGAGCTCCTTCGCGAGCTCGGCATAAAGGCACCCCTCGACGCAGGCATGCATTTGGGCGAGGGCGCGGGCGCCATGGCGTATCTGCCCCTTCTGGATTCGGCGCTGCGTGTGTACCGGGATGGGAAGACGTTCACGGCGACTGGCATGGCTGCTTACGAGCATTTCGAGGCCGGGAAATGACGGTAACGCTCGTCATCGGCGCCGCCGCGAGCGGCAAGAGCGCCTACGCCGAGTCCCTGTGCCTCGGGCACGACGGCCCCCGCGTGTATCTGGCAACGATGGAGCCCTTCGGGGAAGAGGGCGCCCGCCGCATCGCGCGCCATCGGGCGCTGCGCGAGGGCAAGGGGTTTTCCACCCTCGAGCGCACGCGTGACGTGGGCTCCGCAGCGTCCGGGCTTCCGTGCGGCTGCACGCTTCTTTTGGAGGACGTGGGCAACCTGGTTGCGAACGAGCTCTTCGCGGAAGGCGGCTTGTCCCCACGTGACCCCGACGCTGCGGCGCGCGAGGTGCTCGGAGGCATCGAACGGCTCGCTCAGGCCGCTGCGTATACGGTGGTGGTCACCGTCGACGTGTTCGCCGATGGGATGCGCTACGATGAGGGGACCGAGGCATGGAGGCGCGCGCTCGCGCGCGTGAACGCGGGCGTGGCGGCGCTGGCCGACCGCGCAGTCGAAGTGGTATGCGGGATTCCCGTGTGGATGAAAGGCGAAGGACCTACAAGGTGAAGATAGCAGAGGCAATCGGCGCGGCGTTTGGAACGTTCTCGCGCATCCCCGTCCCGAAATCGGCCTGGACCGATTTCGGATCAACCCATGCGCTTGCCGCGTTTCCCCTGGTGGGCCTTGCGGAAGGCTTCCTCATGACGGCGTGGGGACACGTTGCGAACCTGCTCGGCGTGCCCGCGACCATCGTCGCGGCCGTGCTCGTGGCGCTGCCTGTGGCGGTGACGGGAGGCATCCACCTAGACGGGCTCTGCGACACCTCCGATGCGCTAGCAAGCTGGGCCCCGCGCGAGCGAAAGCTCGAGATCATGCACGACCCGCGGGCGGGCGCCTTTGGGGTCATCGGTGTTGTTGTGTACCTTATTCTGCAGTTTTCCCTGTTCACCGCGCTGCCGCTTACGGCGGGGGCGTTCCTCGCGCTTCTGTGCTCGCTCGTGTTCTCCCGCTCGCTTTCGGGGCTCGCCGTTGAATGCTGGCCTGCCGCGCGGGCGGATGGCATGGCCGCGGGGCTCTCGCCTTCGAAGAAGCGCGCGGCGATCGTCGTGCCGCTTTGCGCTTTCGCTGCGGCTTCGGCTGCAGGGATGGTCGCGTGCACTCAGGCCGTCGGCGCCCTTATGGTGGTGGCGGGGCTTTTGGCGCTCGCGTGGTACCGCCATGTTGCCCTGTCCCGCTTCGGCGGGGTGACGGGGGATTTGGCCGGATGGTTTCTGCAATGGGCCGAGCTCGCGATGCTTGCCATGCTGGTGGCGGGGGGCATGCTCCTATGATGCTCGTGGTAGGTGGCGCGCATTCGGGGAAGAGGACCTTCGTGCGCGAAAAGCTCGGGTTCGCGGCGGACGATTTCGTCGACGCGGCGCAGCTTGCGGAGGGCGGCGTGCCCGCGGCTTTTGCCGGCCGCGTCGCGTACCGTGCTGAGGAGCTCGTACGCGCGCTCGACGCTGACCGGGCGCTCGAGCGGCTGATCGGCTTCGACGCAGTGATTCTGCCTTTGGTCGGCTCGGGGGTTGTCCCTATGCGTGCGGAAGACGCCCAATGGCGCGAGCGCGCGGGGCGCCTGGGATGCGCGCTCGCTGCGCGCGCCGACGTCGTCGTGCGCATGACGTGCGGGATACCCCAGGTCATCAAAGGAAACCTTGCCGATGCGCCTCGAGGGTCGCAGGGCGCGGGCGCGCCTTTGGAAGTCGTCTTCGTGCGCCATGGTGCCACGGCGGGCACGGAAGATCATCGCTACAGCGGGGCGGGCACCGACGAGCCCCTGTCGAGCGCGGGCGAGCGCGCTTTGCGCGACCTCGCGTGCGATCGTGACGTGTTCCGTGTTATCACGAGCGGCATGGCCCGCACCGACCAGACGGCGCGCATCCTCTTCCCGAACGCGGAGCTTGTGGCGTGCCCCGGTCTGCGCGAGATGGATTTCGGCGACTTCGAGGGGCGAAGCGCCGCCGAGCTTAAAGAGGATGCGCGCTACCGCGCCTGGGTAGACTCCTGGTGCGAGACGCGCTGCCCGCATGGCGAGGGCAAGAGCGATTTCACCCGCCGCGTCATCGCGGCGTTTCGGGAGGCGTGCGAATCGGAGCGCGCCCAGGGGAGTGGGCGCGCCGTCTTCGTCGTTCACGCGGGTACCGTGAAAGCGCTGCTCTCCGAGCTAGCTGTCCCGAAAATGGGATACTTCGACGTGCATACCGAGCCGGGCGGCGCATGGGCCGCCACCTGGGATGGGCGCTGCCTTCGCGACGTTCGCCCCGCTTCGGGGGGCGATGCCCGGTGATGACGATTCTTGCCGTCGCCGCCGGGTTCGCGGCCGACCTTGCCTTCGGCGATCCGCGCTGGCTTCCCCATCCCGTCGTCGCCATGGGGCGCGCGATCACGTGGGCCGAAGGCCGCCTGCGGCACGCATTCCCGCAAACGTCCGCGGGCACGCGTGCTGCAGGGCTTGTGCTCGCCGTGGCGCTTCCGCTTGCGTGTGGGCTTTTGACCTGGGGTATCCTACATCTTTGCGGCATGGTTCACTCCGGCTTGCGCTTCGTGGTCGAGGCATGGGCGAGCTATCAGATTCTCGCGACATGCGAGCTGCGCCGCCAGAGCCTGGCCGTGGCCCGCGCGTTCTCGAAGGGCGGCCTTGTCGCGGCGCGCGAAGCCGTCGGGCTCATCGTGGGACGCGACACGTCTGTTCTCGACGAGCAGGGCGTCGCGCGCGCCGCCGTGGAAACGGTGGCGGAGAACGCGAGCGACGGCGTTATCGCGCCGCTTTTCTACCTTATGATCGGGGGTGCGCCCTTGGGCATGGCGTACAAGGCGGTGAACACGCTCGACAGCATGGTGGGCTACAAAAACGAGCGCTACATCGACTTCGGCTGCGCCTCGGCGCGCCTCGACGATGCGGTGAACTGGATTCCCTCGCGCTTATCGGCCTTGTTCATGATCGCCGTGTGCCCGATCGTCGGGCTCGACGCGCGCGGGGCGGCGCGCATCTGGCGCCGCGACAGGCGTCGCCATGCGAGCCCGAACGCGGCGCAGACCGAGTCGGCGTGCGCGGGCGCGCTCGGGCTGCGCTTGGCAGGACCCGCGGTGTATTTCGGCAAGCTCGTTGAGAAACCGACGATAGGCGACGCGTCCCGCGAAATCGAGTGGGGCGACATCGCCCGGGCGACAAGGCTCATGCTCGCCGCGTCCGTATGCGCGCTCGTCGTCTTCGGCGCCGCGCGCGCGGCGGTCGTGCTCGCCGTGGGGGCGATGGCATGAGGAAAGACCATGCCGCGCTCCGGGCTGCCGGGGGAATCCTGCGCGCCCGTACGCATGGGGGCAGCTCGCAATCGCTCGGCATCGCTTGCGAAGGGGGCGCCTCCGACCTCATTGACTTCTCGGTGAACGTGAATCCGGCAGGCCCCTCGCCGCGCGCCGTCGCCGCAGCTTGCAAGGCGCTTTCTCGAATCGACGCCTACCCCGATAGGGAAAGCCTCGCCCTCGTTCGCGCCCTAGCGCGCGCCCAGGGCATTCCCGAAGATACTATCGTCTGCGGCGCGGGCGCGTCCGACATCATCTGGCGGCTCGCCGCGGCGGTACGCCCGAAACGCATCGTCGTGTGCGCACCGACGTTCTCTGACTATGCGGAGGCGGCATCGTACTACGGCGCATGCGTGCAGGAGTTCCCGCTCTCCGAAGCGGACGACTTCGACGTGCCCGCCTCCTTCGCCCGCGCGATCGAGGGGCCGGGAGACGTGGCGTACCTCTGCAATCCGAATAACCCGACGGGGCGCCTCGTCGACCCCCGCGTGATCGATGCCGCGGCTTTCCGCTGCGAGCAGGCGGGCGCGTTGCTCGTCGTGGACGAGTGCTTCCTCGGATTTGCGCCCGACGCCCGCGAAAGGAGCGTGGCCGCACGCGCCGCGTGTTCGCGCCATGTGGCCGTGCTCTCCGCGTTCACCAAGCTCTACGGAATGGCGGGGTTGCGGTTGGGATATCTGATCAGCGGAAACGCCCAACTCATCGAGGGGATTCGCCGGGCGGGACAGGCATGGCCCGTCTCCTCGGTCGCCGAGGCCGCGGGCATCGCCGCCCTGGAAGACGTCGAATACGTCTCGCGCACGCGCGATGTACTGGCGGGCGAGCGAGCGTGGCTTTCCCACGAGCTCTCCTCGCTCGGGCTTTCCGTCGTGCCGTCGGATGCGAACTTCCTTTTAGTCCGCACGCCGGCGAAAGACATCCCCGAGCGCCTGTATAAACAGGGGGTTTTGGTCCGCACGTGCGACTCGTTTTCGGTACTGTCCCGTTCCTGGTGCCGCGTCGCGGTGCGCACGCGCAAGGAGAACGCCCGGCTTGCGATGGCGTTCAGCCGCGCGCTTCGGGCGGAAGGCGCATCGGGCGAAGGCGAACCCGACGAACGGGGCGGCGCTTCTTGCAGCGGCGTTATGGCGGGCGCGGATGGCCGAGGCTCGGAGAAGGAGGTCGATACCCGTGGGTAGGGCGAAGCCCATCATGATCCAGGGCACCATGTCGAACGCGGGGAAGAGCCTGCTTGCGGCGGGGCTGTGCCGTGTGCTTTCGCAGGACGGCCTGCGCGTGGCTCCCTTCAAGAGCCAGAACATGGCGCTCAACAGCGGTGTCACGGCCGACGGGCTCGAGATGGGGCGCGCCCAGATCATGCAGGCCGAGGCGTGCGGCATCGCGCCCGACGTGCGCATGAACCCCATCCTGCTCAAGCCCGAAAGCGACCACCGAAGCCAGCTCATCGTGGCCGGCAAGGCGCAGGGAGCCTTCGCTGCGAGGGACTACTTCGCGCGAAAGAAGGCGCTCATGCCGCAGATTTTGGAGGCGTTCGATTCGCTCGCGGAGGAAAACGACGTCATCGTCATCGAGGGCGCTGGCAGCCCCGTCGAAATCAACCTTGCCGAAAACGACATCGTCAACATGGGGCTCGCGCGCGCCGTGTCCTCCCCCGTGCTGCTCGCGGGCGACATCGACCCAGGCGGGGTATTTGCCCAGCTCTACGGCACGGTCGCGCTCCTTGCGCCCGAGGATCGCGCGCTTTTGCGGGGGCTTGTTGTGAACAAGTTCCGCGGCGATGTGGAAATCCTCCGCCCGGGTTTGGCCCCGCTCGAGAAGATGTGCGGGGTTCCCGTCGTGGGGGTCGTGCCGTTTCTTACGCTCGACCTGGACGACGAGGACTCGCTCGCGCCGCGCCTATCTGCCCGCGAGGCGCGCGGCGTCATCGACGTCGCCGTCGTGCGCCTTCCGCATCTGTCGAACTTCACCGACTTCGACCCGCTTTCGCGCGTGCCCGGCATGGGCGTGCGCTACGTTTCCTCGACGACCGATCTGGGCCGACCCGACCTGGTGGTGCTTCCCGGCTCGAAGTCCACGGTCGACGACGCGCGCTGGCTTGCGGCTAGCGGCATCGGAGCCTGTGTACGCGCGCTTTCGGGCGCGGGCACGCCGGTGCTCGGCGTATGCGGAGGCTACCAGCTTTTGGGAGACGAGCTTTCGGACCCGCACGGCAGGGAAGGCGCTGGCACCGCGCGCGGGCTCGGGCTCATCCCTGCAAGTACGGTGTTCAAGGAGGAAAAGCGCCTCGCCCAGTCGGAGCTGCGCATCACGGGCGCCCAAGGCGCGTTCTCGGTGTGGAACGGCATGACGGCGCGCGGGTACGAGATTCACGACGGCGAAACGACCGTCTCCTGCGCCCCTGCGGGCACGATTGGCGGCAAACCAGAAGGCGCGGCCTGCGGAAACGTGTTCGGAACCTATCTCCACGGCCTGTTCGACGAACCGGGGGTGGCACTCGCCCTCGCGCGCTCGCTCGCGCGCATGCGCGGCCTGCCCGAGAGCGTCGTGGGTGCTGAGGGCGCGGTGTCCGCGGCCGATCACCGTGCGCGCGAGTTCGACCGCCTGGCCGACTCCGTGCGTGGGGCGCTCGACATGGAGTATGTCTACCGCATTATCGAGGAGGGCGTATGATCCACGTGTATCATGGCGACGGCAAAGGCAAGACCACGGCGGCGATGGGCCTCGCCCTTCGCATGCTCGCCGCAGGCCGCCGCGTCGTCGTCGTGCAGTTCCTGAAAGACGGCGAAAGCGGGGAGGTGCGCCTGCTCGCCGAGCATTTCGGCGTGCCCGTGTTCGCGGGGAAGGCGTCGGACAAGTTTACCTGGTCCATGACGTCGGAAGAACTTGCCGCGACGCGCGAGTTGCACGATGGGAACCTCGCTTCCGCGCTCGCCGAGCTCGAGGGCGCGCAGGAGGGGCTGCTCGTGCTCGACGAGGCGCTCGACGCGCTTTCGAAGGGGCTTGTCGACGAGGCGCTCGTGGACCGCGCGCTCGATATGTCCGCGCGCGGCGTCGAAGTAGCGCTCACCGGGCGCGCGCCTTCCCGCAAGATCGTGGAGAAGGCCGACTACATAACCGAGATGCGGTGCGAGAAACACCCCTACGAGCAGGGGATATGTGCAAGGGAAGGAGTGGAGTACTAGATGGATTCCAAGGAGATGGCGCCCGGCGACATCGAGCGTCGCAGCTTTGAGATCATCACCGAAGAGCTCGGCGGCCGCACGTTCCCGCCGCTCGAAGAGCCCGTCGTGAAGCGCGTCATCCACACCACTGCTGACTTCTCGTACGCCGATTCCCTCGTGTTCACCCATGACGCCGCGCACTGTGCGCTCGACGCACTGCGCGCAGGGGCCACGGTGCTCACCGACACGAACATGGCGCTCGCAGGCATAAGCAAGCCCGCGCTCGCGAAGCTCGGCTGCAAGACCGTGTGCTACATGGCCGACCCTGATGTCGCCGCGGCTGCGCGCGCCGCGGACACGACTCGCGCCGTTGCGAGCATGGACAAAGCTTGCGGCATCGAGGGTCCGCTCATCGTGGCCGTCGGTAACGCTCCCACAGCACTTCTGCGCCTCGCCGAGCTCATGGACGCGGGGAAGATCGCGCCCGCGCTCGTCGTTGGGGTGCCGGTTGGGTTTGTGAACGTGGTCGAGGCGAAAGAGGAGCTACTCGCGCGACGCGTTCCGGCCATCGTCGCGAGGGGTCGCAAGGGCGGCTCGACCGTGGCGGCCGCCATTATGAACGCGCTGCTCTACCAGATCACGCGCCCAGGCGGCCCGAAGTGACGGCCCCCGCATCCGCGCCGGCGCTGCGCATCTTCGCCGGCACCACCGAGGGCCGCCTTCTGTGCGAATGGGCGAGCGGGGCGGGAATCCCCGCCCGTGCCTACGCGGCAACCGAGTACGGAGGCGAGCTTTTGGGCGAGCTTCCGGGCATCGAGGTGCATGCGGGCAGGCTCGACGAGGCCGACATGGAGCGCGAGCTTTCCGGCGCGCGCATCGTCGTCGACGCCACGCACCCCTTCGCTACGCTCGCAAGCGGCAACATCCGGGCCGCTTCGCTCGCCGTGGGTGCACGATGCCTGCGCCTTGCGCGCCCGGCCGAGTCGCTGCCCAAAGGCGTCGTGTCGGTCGCGTCGATCGCCTGCGCGGCGCGCTTTCTCTCCGAGAACCCGGGTCGCGCGCTTCTCACGACGGGGAGCAAGGAGCTTGCTCCCTACACGCGCGTCGCCGATTTCGCGGAGCGCTTCTTCGTGCGTGTGCTCCCGCTGCCCGGTGCTATAACGAAGTGCATCGACGCGGGGTTTTCGCCGTCGCACGTCATCGGCATGCAGGGGCCCTTCACCCGCGAGCTCAACGAGGCGATGCTTCGGCAGGTGGGCGCCCAGTGGCTTGTGACCAAGGACTCGGGAACCGTAGGCGGCACGGCCGAGAAGCTCGCCGCCGCGCGTGACGCGGGAGCGCGCTGCATCGTGGTCACCCGTCCCGCCGAGGGAGGCGGGGCCCTTTCGCTTAGGGAAGTGGAAGACGCGCTCTTACGGGAGTTCGCGCGCTAGGCGCTCGCCGCGCCTACGCGCCATCCCGCCCGCGAGGAGGAGCGCCCCGAGCAAGCTCGACCCGTACAAGCCCGTCATCCACCAATAGCTCGAGGACGACGCCCGGAACTGGCGTAAACAGCCCTTCAATGAGTTGCGGTGAAATAGTGTCTGTTTTTGCTGCTAGATAGCATATTCAGTCCCCAATTCACCGCAACTTGTTGGTGGTGGCTTACTGGTAGCGTAGGCACTCCACCGGGTCGAGCTTCGCCGCGCGGCGAGCGGGGTAGAAGCCAAAGATTACGCCGATGCCGACCGATACGGCAAACGCGATCAACACTGTTGTAATGGAGAAGCTTGGCGTGATCGTCCCGGTAGCTCCAAACTCGCTCATGATGCCCGAGCTTGCGGCAAAGAACGTGAGTCCCCATGCCAGCAGATAGCCAATCAGGACACCCAACAGTCCGCCGGTGACGCACAGCGCCGAGGACTCGGCCAAAAACTGCGCGGTGATATCGCGACGACTTGCGCCCAGGGCACGGCGAATGCCGATCTCACGGATGCGCTCAGTCACGTTGGTGAGCATCATATTCATAATGCCGATACCGCCGACAAGCAGCGAGATGCTGGCGACAGCGCCCATGATGAGCGAGAACGCGCCCATAAAGGAGTTGAGTGCATCGATGGCGCTTTTCATGGAGGTCGCCGATACACTGTCGTACTCATCATCCTCCGCGATGCCCTTCATTGCGCGCACCTTGGACTCGATGGTCTTACAAAGCTCGTCCATGTCTGTGCCCTCGGCGGCAAGAGCCGTCACGCTGGGGAATGAAGGATTTTCGTCGCCAAACAGGCCTGAGATGGTTTCGCGCGGCATATACAGCGTGAGCGAGCCCATGGAGTCGCTGCCGCCATCAATCACACCTACAATCTGCACCTCGCCGTTGGACACCTTGATGGTTTTCCCCAGCGCATCCTGTTCGTTGCCGTAAAGCTGATCGGCGCCGCCGCGGCTGATGAGCGCCACGCGCGAGCCTGATTGGGACTCGGCCTGGGAATAGGTGCGCCCCGCAACGAACTTGCTGGCCCCCACGGCGTCGAGCATGTCGCTATCGACACCCTGTGCCATGACGGTATAGCTTTTATCGCCGGTCTTATACTCGGTATACGCGCTGTCGACAATGCCGATCTGCTCTATCTGCGGCACCAGTTTTTGAAGCTTCTCGATGTCGGACTCGGTGAGTTCTTGCGACGAATAGATTTGCACCATGCGTGCCGCATTGAGGCCCAGACTGTTGACCAGGCTGTTTTGGATGCCGCCGATGAGCGAAGTCATGGCGATAACCGAGGCGATGCCGATGACAATGCCCAGGATGGTGAGCAGGCTGCGCCCCTTGTTGGCTTCGAGCGAGTGAAGGGCTTCCTGGATGAGATCGCGGGCGCTCATGCCATCTCTCCTTTCGGCGGGTTGGCGGAGGCGGAAATCCTGGGCAGGCTATCCACGGCGCTGCGCAGGGTCCGCGGTGCATGTGGAATATACGCGCCATCGTGAATGCGACCGTCGCGGATGGTCACGGCACGGTCGGCCTCGGCGGCGATGCCGGGGTCGTGTGTGATAAGCACGATGGTTTTGCCGCGCTTCTGGAGCTTATGGAAGGTTTCCATCACAAGCGCTCCGGTAGCGGAGTCCAGGTTTCCCGTCGGCTCGTCGGCCAGAATGATGGGCGGGTCATTGACGAGGGCGCGCGCGATTGCGACGCGCTGCATCTGGCCGCCCGAGAGCTCGGATATGCGGTGGTCCCAGTGGTCGACGGGCAGCGTGACAGCCTGCAGCGCGTGCACGGCGCGCATTTCGCGCTGGCTACGGGGCACATTGGTGTAGGCCAGCGGCAGCATCACATTTTCGATAACCGACAGGCGCGGCAGCAGGTTGAAGCTCTGAAAGACAAAGCCAATGCTCAGGGCGCGAACTTCGGTGAGCTCCTCATCATCGAGCTCGGCCACGTTGAGCCCTTGCAGGTAGTAGTCGCCCGCCGTCGGCTTATCCAGACAGCCTAGGATGTTCATGAGCGTCGACTTGCCCGAGCCCGAGGGGCCGGTGATAGCGACGAATTCGCCGGGATTTACCGCCAGGCTCACGTTGTGCAGGATGTGGGCGCACCCCGCCTCGCTCTCAAAGATGCGGTGCACGTTGCGGATGTCGATAACGGGACGCATTACATGCCCTCGTCGGCAGACATACTGCCCGAATCCGCACCGTAGCCGCCGTCAGCCGTTGCGTCCGCTCCGGTGTCCATGACGAGGGTGTCGCCATCGCGCAGCTTGGTAACCGGAACGTTGGGGTTGATCTCGTTGCCCTGGTCGTCGCGCTTGACCTGTGTCTTGCCGACTACGGCTTCGTTGTCGTTTTGCGTCACGACGGTCACCTTCACGCGATGGGTTTGCTTGCCCTCGTCATCGGTTGCGACGTTGACGTAATAGTGTTCGCCGTCTTCGGTCATGAGCGCCATCGTCGGCACCATCACCACGTCGTCGAGCTGCTCGGTCACCACCGAGACCTCGGCCGTCATGCCCGGCTTCAGGCGCGCGTCGGGCGCCTCGATGAGAATGTCGACGTTAAAGGTCACGCTGCCGCCGCCACCGTTGGCGGCGTCGGAGTTTGCCACCGACGCGATAGCCGTGACGGTGCCCTGGCTCACGATATCGGGAAACGCGGGATACGTGACGTTGGCGCTCTGCCCAACGGCGATCTTGGCGATGTCCTTTTCGCCCACCTGCACGGTCACCTTCATCTTAGATAGGTCGGCGATCTGCATGCACTGCTTGCCGCCGCTCGTATCGCTTTCGCCCATGATCATGCCGCCTGTAACCGTGGCGCCCACTTTGGCATTGAGCTCCACGATGCTACCCGAGCTCGGGGCCGTGACCGTGCGACTGGAGGCCTTGGCGTTCGCCTGGTCGAGGTTTGCCTGGGCTGATGCGAGGCTGCGCTGCGCGGCCGATACGGCGTTCGTGTCCACTGATGCGGCGGAGACGCCAGCCGCTGCGGAAGCTCCCTCGACGTCCGTCGTTGGGGTGGCCTGCGCAGCAGCTGCGGCTTTCTGCGCGTTGGCGAGGTCTTCTTGAGCGGCAGCAACTGCACGCTGCGCCTCGGCAACGTTGCGATCGAGCTCGTCGTTTTTAATGGTCATAAGCACGTCGCCCTCGTTGACGGATTGGCCTGCCTGCACGTTGATAGAATCGACCGTGCCGTCGACAGAAGGGGAGACCACTGAGGACGAAATGGGTTTGAGCTGGCCTTTCGCCTCGACCGTTGTGGTAAACGTGCCCTCGGTCACCATGTCGGTCACAGGCCCGCTAGCGCCCTGTGGCTGCACATTGATAACAAGGGTTGCAACAATGGCAATGAGCGCGACGGCACCCACGACGCCGGCGGCAATACCGCGACGAATCAGCTTTTTGCGTCGGCGTTCGGCACGCTTTGCCTTGAGCTTGGCATATGCCTCTTCATCGGAAATCTCGACCGCATCGTTCGCGCGTCCGCTCTGCTTGTCGGCATGTACGTTTGTAATCAGAGGAAACGTTTCGGTGGCACCTTCGGGCGTGCGCTCGGTATCATCTGGGCCCGGGGTGATCGTGGGGACATTCGGCATAGAGTCTCCTTTATAGAAAGAACCTCGATAATTATATGCGCCCACCGGTTGGGGCGGGCGCATAGGACGGTTTCTTTCGGAACTGTTAGATTGGTCGCAGCGGTTCCACGTTGTAGGAATGCGCGCGTTGCACTACGAGTGGACAACCACGCACAGGCCGACTTTGATGCAATCGTGCAGTGCCTTGGCGTCGGCCAGGCGCAGGTTGATGCAACCGTGGCTGCCGCACCACTTGTACGACTCGGCGTTATCGAAGCTCTTGTCGTTTTGCCAGGTGGCGTCGTGGAAGCCGATCATGTTGCCCTCAAACGGCATCCAGTAGCTCACCGGGCTCTCGTATTTGGGTTTACCGGTCTCGGGGTCCTTGGCTCCGATCAGGGTGCTGCCGCCGTCGTTGCTGTTGATTTGCCATACACCCTCGGGGGTGGCGTCTTCGCCCGGTTTGCCGGAAATAAAGTTGGCCTCCCACACGATATTGCCGCTCTCGTCATAGTAGCGCGCGTGCTGCTCGGACAGGTCGACGTCGATATACGCCTTCCAGTCGGGCTCTCCCTTTGCGGTAAAGGTGTCGGCCTTCTGGGAGTACTTGATCTCGATCTCGCCGGTCTGCTTGTTGTTAATGGCGTCCTCGACCTGCTTGGCGAGCGAGCTGCTGTCGATGGACCAACCAAAGTCGCCGCCTTCGACGGCGCACTGCTTGCCATCGGCGCGCGTCCACCAGCGAGTGGAGCCCACGGTATTAAAGCCGTTGGCGAGCTCGGCTGCCCAACTACTGATCTGCGACGTATCGAGTGTGGGGTTGGCCGGATCGGCAAAGCTGATCCACTGCAACACAGAGCTGCCATCAACCTTGCCAGCGTCCTCGCCGTTGAGCTTGAGGGTCACGTTGACGCCCAGGAAGTTGTTGGCGGCATCACATGCGGCCTGAATCTGATCATCGGTCAGCGTTCCATTGAGCGGCTCATAGGCATCGTTGCCGAGCTTGGAAAGATCTACGGTCTCGGCCAGCGAGGCAAGCTCGAGCTCGGCGTACTTAATGACGTGCTCGCGGTTGAGTTTTTCGTTGGATCGCGCCTTCTCGACGGTAAACTTGCCGGCCTGCTCGTCATAGGAGCTATTGGCCTCGAACGTGCCCGAACGGCCCTCGTTAAACTCGTCGATGGCGGCGCCCAGATCCTTCTCAAACTGCTTTTGGTCAAAGGTGTCGGAGAGCATGGACAGGTCGACGTCCTGATCAAGATCGACTTCGTTGGAGGTAGCGGTTGTTTTGGCCTTGCCGCTTAAGGATTCCACAAGGCGGACCGGCCATACAAAGGCTTCGTTGTGGCTGATGATTTCTTTTGCGGCAGCTTCGCCGTCGACGATGGGTTCATCGGACTCGGGCTGATAGGTCCAGCTAAAGTCATCGCCTGTCACGGTGAGCTTATAGTGCTTCCATGCCGAGTTGACCTTGGTGGCGGCAGACGAAGCGTTAGAGAACGAGACGTCGACGCCGGCGATGGTGGTGTTGGGGTAGGCTACCTGCGAAAATGCTACGACGCCTACGATATAGACAATGACGATTAGACCCAGGACGACAAAGAGCGTCGTCTTTTTGCCCGACTTATTGTTGCCGGCGGACTTGCGCGCGGGGCCACGATCGCCTCGAGCGTGCGTGGGGGGCTGCTTGGGCGCATTGCCGTTTGCCTGGCGCTGCTGACGTTGTTGACGCTGCTGTCGCTGTTGGTTCGGGCGTTGGGAAGCGTTTGCTGCACTACGCTGCTGACCGTGGCTCGGCGCGATAGGACGCGGCGACTGAACGCCGCCGGTGTGCCTGCTCGGCTGCTGCGGATCGGGAATCAGTTGAGTTCGATCGTTTTGCGACATCGTATGCATATCCTTCGATTTTCGCCTTGCGGTTCATCGTGTTTTTACTGGGCTTGCATTATAGCGATTGCCCTGCTGTTTGTGGTACGGAAACGGTGGCATTCAAAAGAGGTGGGACATTTGTCCCACCTTTGAGTCGTTCTTTGTCGCTATCCGCACACACCGCATTTTGCACAGGCCGAAAGTGCGGCCGGAGCCTGCGCGATGCCGCCCTTTGCCGTCTCGCGCAGCGTGGCCGGCAACGCGTGACCCACCGAGAGCATGACATGTGCCATCTGGTCAAACGGCACCAAGCTCTTAATGCCTGCGAGGACGAGTTGTGCAGAGCTAAAGGCCGCTGCCACGCCGATGGCGTTGCGGTTTTGGCAGGGCACCTCCACGAGGCCACCGACGGGGTCGCAAACGAGACCCAGCAGGTTACTCAGCGCGATGGAACTGGCGTCGAGCGCCTGCTCGGGCGTGCCGCCGAGCATCTGCACCAGCGCGGCGCCTGCCATGGCGGCGGCGCTTCCCACCTCGGCCTGGCAGCCGCCCTCGGCGCCGGCAACGCAGGCGCTTGTGGTGAGGTTGAGGCCGATGGCGGCTGCGCAGTAGAGCGCGTCCATGACCTGCTCGTCGTCGAGCTGCAGGCGATCGGCGAGCGCCAGCACGCAGCCGGGCACAACACCCGCGGAGCCGGCCGTGGGGGCGGCGACGATCACGCCCATCGTGGCGGAGCGCTCGAGCACGGCCATGGCGCGAGCCACGGCGTCGGTCTGGACAGCACCCATCAGGCTTGTGCTCAAATCGTTGCGGACGGTGGCATCGACGAGTTTGGCCTCGCCGCCGATAAGCCCACCGAGCGATCGCTGCGGATTAGCGATGGGGGCTGTGGTCTCCTCGCGCATGACGTCGAGCACGCGGCGCATGGCGGCGACGGCGTGCGCCTCACCGGTCAGGCGCGCCTCGCGAACGGCCATAACGGCGCCAATGCTGAGTCCCAGTTCCTCGCACGCATCAAGCAGCTGCTCGCCGTCGTCGAAGATTTCCTTGGCCGAGACGCCGGGAGAGAGCGACGAGGCAGAACCGGGGAGCTCGATAAAGGTCGCGTAATCGACATTGTCGAGCTTGCGCAGCATGGGGACGACGGTGTCGTCGGGCGCGCCGTCGGTCTCAAAGACGGAGTAGGCCTGGCCGCCCACTTCAGTGCGGTAGGTGCGGCAGAAGGCGATGTTCACGTGGGCGTAGGCGAGCAGGTTGGTGAGCGCGGCGAGTACACCGGGGACATCCTTGTGCGCCACGAAGAGCGTGGAATACATGCCCGAGATGTCGACGCCGACGCCGTTAATGCGGCTGATGCGCATCTTGCCGCCGCCCAGGCTCTCGCCGCGAACCTGTGCCGTAGCGCCCGTGTCGTCGACCATGTCGATGTCGACGGTGTTGGGGTGGATGGAGGCGTCGTCGCCCTTGATGTCAAAGTTATATTCGAGG
>USMH01000001.1 GCA_900555745.1 uncultured Collinsella sp. | reverse complement strand
AGGCAAACAGCCTCAAAGGCGCCCTCGAGGCGCTGCTGCTGGTGTCGAGCGACCCGGTGAGTGCGCCCGCGCTGGCCGGCGCACTGGATATCGCCCCCGGCGAGTGCGCGTCGCTGCTCGCCGAGCTCAAGGTTGAGTACGAGGAGGCCAACCGCGGCTTTCAGCTGCGCGAGGTCGCCGGCGGCTGGCGCCTGTTTACGCACCCCGCCTACCACGACGTGGTCGAGGCCTATGTGCTGAGCTGGGACACGCAAAAGCTGTCGCAGGCGGCGCTCGAAACCCTGGCCGTCATCGCATACCACCAGCCCGTAACGCGCGAGGTGGTCAAGGGCATCCGCGGCGTCAACTCAGACGGCGTCATCGCGTCGCTCGTGGACAAGGGTCTGGTGCGCGAGCTCGGCCGTGACCCCCAGCACGGTCAGGCCATCATTTACGGCACGACCAACGCCTTCTTGGAAAAGTTCGGCCTGCGCTCCACCCGCGACCTGCCCGACCTGGAGCAGTTTGCCCCCGACGAGCAGTCGCGCCAGTTTATCCGCGAGCGTCTGAGTGGCCGCAGTATTCAGTCCACGCTCGAGGAGCAGGCCGAGGACCTGGACGAAGAGTGCGAACTGCTCGATACCGATTTTGAAGATGTTGATGCAGTCGAGGACTTGGAAACCCTGGACGTCGACGAGACCTCGGAGGATTTGCATGACGAGGACTAACGAAGTAGGGGAGACGCGCGCCGTGGGCAACGAAGCACCCGCAACCGACGCCCAGCCCGTCTATCCGCACACCATGCGCCTGCAGCGCTTTTTGGCACGCGCGGGCGTGGCGAGCCGTCGCGGCTCAGAGGACCTGATGACCGCTGGCCGCGTGACCGTCAACGGCCAGGTCGCGACCGAGCTGGGCACCAAGGTCGATGTCGACCACGATCACATTGAGGTCGACGGCATGCCCGTCAAACTCAACCAGGGCGCCGTGTACTTGATGCTCTACAAGCCGACCGGCTACCTCACCACCATGAGCGACCCGCAGGAGCGCCCTTGTGTGGCCGATCTGGTCCCCCGCGACCGCTTTCCGGGACTGTTCCCGGTGGGCCGCCTGGACCGTGACACCACGGGCCTTTTGCTCTTTACCACCGACGGCGACCTGTCACAGGACCTGCTGCACCCCAGCAAGCATGTCTATAAAACTTACCAGGCACTCGTGGACGGGCAGCTGACCGACCGCGATCTGGAACCACTCCGCCGCGGCATCGAGCTCGACGACGGCCCGTGCCAGCCGGCAATCTGTCGCATCATCAACGCGCGCGAGGCTGAAGCCGTGGCCCCGCAGGGTGTGAAGCCCGGTACCACCGCCGTGGAGGTCATCATCCGCGAAGGCCGCAAGAACCAGGTCAAGCGCATGCTGAGCAAGATCCACCACCCGGTGATCCGCCTGCACCGCTGCAACTTTGCCGGCCTGGAGCTCAAGGACGTGGCCAAGGGCTCGTGGCGCGAGCTCACCGACCGCGAGGTGCAGATCCTCAAGGCCGGCGGCATCCCGCCCAAGCAGGCCAGCTCCAAGCGCGTCGCCGCGCCGGCGACCAACACCGCCAGCCGCACGCGTCACCACGGCAGCCACGGCTCCGCACCCAAGCGCAACACCTACCGCGAGCGATACACGGGCTAGGCAACCCGCCGCGCCCCAACGCCCGCGAACCATACCAGCACGTCAATCATCGAAAGGAAGCATTGCATGATCGTCGCCATCGACGGCCCCGCCGGTTCCGGCAAGTCCACCATCGCCAAGGAGATCGCCCGCCAGCTGGGCTTTAACAAGCTCGACACGGGCGCCATGTATCGCGCCGTCACATTCGCCGCGCTCGACCGCGGCATCGACCTGGACGACGAGGCGGCCATCGACGCCCTCGCCGAGCAGATCGAGATTCGCTTTACCAACGGCACCGGCGAAGACACGCGCCTGACCATCGACGGTAAGGATGCCTCGGCTGCCATCCGCACCCCGCAGGTCGACGCCAATGTGTCCAAGGTCTCGGCCTACCCGGGCGTGCGCGCCGCCATGCTCATCCACCAGCGCCGCGCCGCCGAGGACCGCGATATCGTGGCCGAGGGTCGCGACATCGGCACCGTCGTGTTCCCTAACGCGCAGGTCAAGGTCTTCCTGACCGCCGACCCGCGTGAGCGCGCCCGTCGCCGCGTGCTGCAGCGCCACCAAAACGACGCCCAGCCGCTCACCGAAGAGCAGCTCGAGGCAGAGGTCGACGAGACCCTCGACGCCCTCAAGCAGCGCGATAAGCTTGACAGCAGCCGCGAGGTCGCCCCGCTCGTGCCCGCCGAGGATGCCGTGCACGTCGACTCCACCGCCCACACCATCGATGAGGTCGTCTCGATAATCGAGGACCTCATCAACCAAAGGAGGTAACCCATGCGCCTGTTTAAGCAGACGCCCGAGGATTACTACAACGCCCCCTACGCCGAGTTCCCAGCGCTCATCCGCGGCACCGTCGTCGTAGTCATGGCCATCCTTTGGGCCTTCTCCAAGTTCATGTGGCGTTGGAAAGTCGAGGACGCTGACCTGCTGTTTGAGCGCCAGGAAGGCCGCGGCAGCGTGGTCATCTGCAACCACACCTCGATGGCCGAGCTCCTGGCCGTTGAGACGGCGTTGTTCTTTGGGGGCCGCCGCATTCGTCCCATCTTTAAGTCCGAGTTTGCCAAGAGCAAGATCGTGCGTTGGGCCTTTAGCCGCGTTGGCGGCATCCCCGTGGAGCGTGGTACTGCCGATATGAAGTGCCTGCGCGCCGCTCAGCATGCGCTGCAGCGCGGCGAGGACGTCCTGATCTTCCCCGAGGGCACGCGCATCCGCTCGCGCGAGATCAAGCCCGAGGTCCACGGCGGCTTTGCGCTCATCGCCCAGATGGGCAAGGCGCCCGTCAACCCGCTCGCTATCTGCGGCTGGTCCGACATCACGCCCGCGGGCAGAAAGCTCATGCGTCCCAAGAAGTGCTGGATTCGCGCCGGCAAGTCCATCTCGCTTTCCGACGCACCGGCCGGGCTTAAGCGCACGGAGCGCCTGGAATGGTTTGAGTCCGAGGCCATGAACCGCGTCTACGCCATGCGCGACGAATTGTGCGCCGAGCATCCGGGCAGGTTCTAGCCATGAGCGAGAACGTGACGAACACTGCCGCGACTGCCTCCGACCAGGCAACCGCGCCTACCATCGAAATCGCCGCCCACGCCGGCACTTGCTACGGCGTACAGCGTGCGCTCGATATGGCGCTGGCCGCCGCGCCGCAGGCAGGGGAGTGCGCTCAGGTCCACACCTTGGGCCCGCTCATCCATAACCCCATCGTGGTACGCGAGCTCGCTGAGGCGGGCGTTGGCTTGGCCGAGAACCTGGATAATGCCGCAACCGGTACCGTGATCATCCGCGCCCACGGCGTGGTGCCGCAAGTCATCGATGCCGCTCGCGAGCGTGGCCTTACCGTGGTCGACGCCACCTGCCCCTACGTGAAGAAGGTCCATGTGGCAGCCGAGCGCCTGGTGCGCGAGGGCTATCGCGTGCTCGTCGTGGGCGAGCCGGGCCATCCCGAGGTTGAGGGCATCCTGGGCCATGCCGGCGATGACGCACAGGTCGTAAGTTGCGCCGCCGATGCAGACGCGCTGCCGCTCAAGGGCAAGGTAGGACTCGTTGTGCAGACCACCCAGACTGCGCAGAACTTGGCCGAGGTCGTGGCTGCCATCACGCCGCGCGTGCAGGAACTGCGCGTGATCAACACCATCTGCGCCGCTACGAGCGAGCGCCAGCAGGCCGCCGCCGCACTTGCCAACCGCTGCGACTGCATGGTCGTCGTGGGCGGCAAGAACTCGGGCAACACCCGTCGTTTGGCACAAATCTGCGCAGACGCCAGCGAGCGCACACATCATATCGAGGAGGCAAGTGAGCTTGAGGCCGCATGGTTTGCCAACTCACACCACATCGGCATCACCGCCGGAGCCTCCACTCCGCAAGAACACATCGAGCGCGCCGTCGAGCGCATCAAGGAGCTTTGCCGCTAATCATGGACCAGACCGTACCCGCATACGCCGCCGAGGTGGCCGATTACGGGCGCAGCCGCGACCCCGAGCCGGGTGAGGGCGCGCTCGTTAAAAACGTGCGCCCCGAATCGCCCGCATGGGATGTGGGTATCGAGCCGGGCATGCGCGTGCTCACGGTCAACGGCGAGCAGCTGACCGATATGATCGTGTGGCTCTGGGAGGCCGATGACGATACCGTCGAATTGGAGGTTTTCGACCCACGCGACGGCACCGTCACCCCCGTTGAGCTCGATCGCTTTCCCGGCGAGGACTGGGGCCTGGAGTTCGATGGCCCCATCTTCGATGGCATGCGCACCTGCGTAAACGCCTGCGTGTTCTGCTTTATGACGATGCTGCCCAAGGGCGGTCGCTCCACGCTCTACATCCGCGACGACGACTACCGCCTGAGCTTTTTGCAGGGAAACTTCGTCACGCTCACGAACCTCACCGACGAAGATGTCCAAAACGTCATCCAACGCAATATGAGCCCCATGAACGTGTCGGTCCACGCCGTGAGCCCCGATGTCCGCCGCCGCATGATGGGCCGAAACGCCCAGCGCGGCATGGACGTGCTCGAGGCCATCATGGCCGCTGGCATCGAGATTCACGCGCAGATTGTGTTGTGCCCCGGCATGAACGACGGAGAGGAGCTGCAGAAGACCCTACGCTTTTGCGAGGAGCACGAGCAGATCACGAGCCTGGGCATCGTGCCGTTGGGCTTTACCAAGCACCAGAATCGCTTTACCTGGTCATACAGCGACAAACCTGAGCTTGCGCGCGAGACCATTGCCATGATCCGTCCCTACCAGGATCGTGCCTACGAACGCTTTGGCCGCCACACCTTCCAGATGAGCGACGAGTTCTACCTGGATGCCGGCATCGAGCCGCCCGAGGCCGACTTTTACGACGGTTACCCGCAGTACTACGACGGTATCGGCATGATCCGCTCCTATCTGGACGAGACCGACAACGTGCTCGCCGCCGATACCGAGCGCCTGCGCCGCGTTCGCGAGGCAATCGCCACCCGTGGCCAGTGCCTGCTGTGCCTCTCGGGCGCCAGCGCGCGCGATACGGTGGCGCGTTTTGTGGAATCGCCGCAGGGCCTTGCCGGTACCGTCACGGCCATCAAAAACCGTTACTTTGGCGGCAACGTAGATGTAACCGGCCTCATCGTCGCCTGCGACATCCTGGAGCAGCTGCCGCAGGACCTTGCGGGGGTTATGCTCTTTGTGCCTAAGCTCATGTTCAACGCCGACGGTATGACCCTTGACGAGTATCATCGTGACGAATTACTCGCAAGCCTTACCGGTCGCGGCGCCGAGGTTCATGTGGTATCGACCATGCCGCATGAGCTGCTCGATACCCTGGAGCACATCCTTGGCATAACGCCCGCCAATTCAACTATTCCCGCTTACCCTACCCATTAAAGGAGAGCAGATGAAACCTATCGTCGCCGTCGTCGGACGCCCCAACGTGGGCAAGTCCACGCTCGTTAACCGCCTGGCCCAGACCTCGGACGCCATCGTCCACGAGTCCCGCGGCGTCACGCGCGACCGCTCGTATCACACGGCCGATTGGAACGGCCGCGAGTTCACCATCGTCGACACGGGCGGCATCGAGCCGCTCAAGAGCGATGACGTCTTTGCCACGTCCATCCGCGACCAGGCCCTCGCCGCCGCCGAGGAAGCCGCCGTCATCCTGTTTGTGGTCGACGGCCGCACCGGCGTCACCGAGGAGGACGAGTCGGTCGCCCGCATGCTCAAGCGCTGCGACAAGCCGGTCTTTTTGCTGGTGAACAAGCTCGACAATCCCGATCGCGAGAACGACAGCATCTGGGAGTTCTATTCGCTCGGCATCGGTGAGCCCACGCCGCTCTCGGCCCTGCATGGCCATGGCACGGGCGACCTGCTCGACGATATCGTGGCCCTGCTTCCCGAGGAGGAGGACGAGATCGCCGACGAGTTCCCCGATGCGCTCAACGTGGCCATCATCGGCCGCCCTAACGCCGGTAAGTCCTCGCTGTTCAACCGCATCCTGGGCGCCGACCGTTCCATCGTGTCCAACATCGCCGGCACCACGCGCGATGCCATCGACACCGTCGTCGAGCGCGACGGTAAGCACTACCGCATGGTCGACACCGCGGGCATTCGCAAGAAGAGCACCGTGTACGAGAACATCGAGTACTACTCCATGGTTCGCGGTCTGCGCGCCATCGACCGCGCCGACGTGGCGCTGCTCGTCGTCGACGCCTCCGTAGGCGTCACCGAGCAGGACCAGAAGGTCATGGGCTTGGCCATCGAGCGCGGCTGCGCCATCGTGGTGCTGCTCAACAAGTGGGATCTGCTCGACGATGACCGCAAGCGCGAGGCCTGCATGGAGACCGTCGACCGCCGTCTGGGCGTCATGGCTCCCTGGGCCCAGTACCTGCGCATTTCGGCCCTGACCGGCCGCAGCGTCGAGAAGATCTGGGCAATGGTCAACGCGGCCGAAAAGACGCGCTCGCAAAAGATCACCACCTCGCGCCTCAACACGTTCCTCACCGACCTGCGCGAGTTTGGCCACACCGTGGTAGACGGCAAGCGCCGCCTGCGCATGCACTACGTGACCCAGACGGGCGTCAACCCGCCGACGTTTACGTTCTTCGTCAACCACAGCGACCTGGTCAACGACACCTACCAGCGCTACGTGGAAAACCGTATGCGCTCGACCTTCGATTTTTCCGGCACGCCCATTCGACTCTTCTTTAGGAAGAAGGAGCAAAAGGATGCATAATCCGATTCTGCTGACCGCCATCTGCGCCGTGGTCTCGTTCTTTATCGGAGCGATTCCGTTTGGCCTGATCCTGGGCCGTGTGTTCAACCACACCGACATTCGCAAGGCGGGCTCCGGCAACATCGGCACCACCAACGCCCTGCGCGTAGCCGGTCCAAAGGTGGCCGCGCTCACGCTGCTGCTCGACTGCCTTAAGGGCGCCATCTGCGTCCTTATCGCCCGTCCGCTTATCGCGGGCGTGGGCTATGGCTTCCCTGTGAGCATCATGGCGCCTGGAGCCACCGGCGATTGGATGCTTGGCGTCATTTGCCTGGCAGCGGTGTGGGGCCACATCTTCTCGCCCTACCTCAACTTCCATGGCGGCAAGGGCATCGCAGTTGGCTTGGGCGTTATCCTCGCCTGGTACTGGCCCATCGGACTTTCGCTACTGGGCATGTTTATCGTGGCCGTCGCCATCACCAAGTTTGTGTCGGTGGGCTCGCTTGCCGCCGCCATCGGCCTTCCCATTGCCGCCTGCGCGGTCTTTCCGTACAGCAGCCTGGGACTCAAGTTTTGCATGGCGATGATCGGCATCACCGTGGTGTGGGCCCATCGTGCGAACATCAAAAAGCTCATGACGGGTAAGGAGTCCAAGCTCTCGTTTACCAAGCGCGTCACCGAGCCCGACGATAAGTAGGAGAGAGTCATGAATGTTGCGCTGATTGGCTCCGGCTCCTGGGGAACCGCCGTCGCCGGCCTTGCCGCCGCGCGAGCCGAGCGCGTGACCATGTGGGCCCATAGTGAGCAGACGGCCGCCGGCATCAATGGCGAGCACCGTAACCCCCGGTATCTGGTGGGATACGAGCTGCCCGGCAACGTCGTCGCCACGACGGACCTGGCGCAGGCGCTCGACGGCGCCGAGGCCGTCATCTTTGCCGTGCCCTCCACGCACCTGCGCAGCGTATGCCATCAGGCAGCACCCTTCATCGCCGCCGACACCCCGGTGCTCTGCCTCACCAAGGGCATTGAGCCCGAGTCTGGCCTGCTCATGAGCGAGGTCATTGCCAGCGAGATCGGCAACGAGGCACGCGTGGCGGCGCTCTCCGGCCCCAACCATGCCGAGGAGATCTGCCGCGGCGGACTTTCTGCCGCCGTCATCGCCAGTGAAGACCCTCAGATAGGGGAGACCTTTAAGGACCTGCTCCTATCCACGGCCTTCCGCATCTATCTGTCGCAGGACATGACCGGCGTCGAGGTTTGCGGCGCTATGAAAAACGTCATCGCCATCGTGTGCGGCATTTCCGCCGGCTCCGGCGCGGGCGACAACACGCTCGCCCTTATCATGACGCGCGGCCTGGCCGAGATCAGCCGCTTGGTGCATGCCCGCGGCGGCCAGGCCATGACCTGCATGGGCCTTGCCGGCATGGGCGACCTCATCGCCACCTGCACCTCGGAGCATTCGCGCAACCGCACCTTTGGCTACGAGTTTGCCCACGGCGTCTCGCTCGACGAGTATCAGACGCGCACACACATGGTGGTCGAGGGCGCCGTCGCGGCACGGAGTGTGAGCGAACTCGCCCGTTCACTGGGCGTAGACATTCCGCTCACCTTTGCCGTGGAGCAAACGCTCTACAACGGTGTTACTTTGGATAGGGCGCTCGAGATTCTCACCGACCGCGTCCCCTCTCAAGAGTTCTACGGAATCACCGACTAGCGCAGAAAGGCTTCTACCATGGGTTCCATTAAAATCGCTCCTTCGATTCTTTCGGCCGATATGGCTAACCTCAAAGGCGACCTCGACAAGATCGCCGGCGCCGACTTTGTGCACTTCGACGTCATGGACGGTCACTTTACCGGCAACCTCACCTTTGGTGTTGACATCCTCAAGGCTGTCAAGCGCTCCACCAAGGTGCCGGTTGACGCACACCTCATGGTGTCGAACCCCGACGAGACCGTCGATTGGTACGCCGACGCCGGTGCCGATATGATCACCGTACACTACGAGGCTTCCACGCACTTGCACCGCACGCTCACCCATCTGCAGCAGCGCGGCGTCAAGGCCGGCGTGGTGCTCAACCCCGCAACGCCCGTCTGCGTTCTCGAGAGCATCATCGACGTCGTCGATATGGTGCTGCTGATGAGCGTGAACCCTGGCTTTGGCGGCCAGAGTTTTATCCCCGGTACCATCGCCAAACTGCACGAGCTCAAGGCCATGTGCGAGCGTCACGGCGTTTCGCCCCTCATCGAGGTCGACGGCGGCATTTCTTCCAAGAACATTGCCGAGGTCGTCAAGGCCGGCGCCAACGTCCTCGTGGCCGGCTCCGCTGTTTTTAAGTCCGAAGATCCCGCTGCTGAGGTTGCGCTGCTGCAGAAGTTGGGCAACGAGGCCGCACAGGAGGCATAAACCCTTATGACCGCAGGTCAAAACCGCATACCCGTGAATCTTGATTATGCCGCCTCGACGCCCATGCGCGCCGAGGCGCTCCTTGCGCAGCGCGAGTACGACGACAGCGAGCTTGCGGGCGTCAACCCCAACTCGCTGCACTCACTTGGCCGCAAGGCTGCCGCGCGTCTGGAGGCCGCACGTCGCGAGATCGCTCGCAGCTTTGGCGCACGCGTCCGCCCGTCCGAGATCGTCTTGACCAACGGCGGCACCGAGGCCAACCAGCTGGCGCTCCTCGGACTTGCCGAGGGCGCTCGCCAGCGCGACCGCAACCGTAACCGCGTGATCGTATCTGCCATCGAGCACGATTCGATTCTGGACAACCTGCCGCTGCTGCGTGCCACCGGCTTTACCGTCGACCTGGTTCAGCCCTGCCGTGCGGGCTACATCGAGTCTGCCGCGCTGAACGACTTGCTCGGCGACGACGTCGCACTCGTGAGCATCATGGCAGCCAATAACGAGACCGGTGTGGTGCAGCCTATCCGCGAACTTGCCGCCGCCGCACATGCTGCCGGCGCCTTGTTCCATACCGATGCCATCCAAGGCTACTTGCATATTCCGCTCGATGTCACCGAGCTGGGCGTCGATGCTATGACCGTTGCCGCGCACAAGATCGGCGGCCCTGTGGCATCCGGCGCGCTCTACCTTAAGAACCGCACGCCGCTGCGCCCCCGCATCTTTGGCGGTGGACAGGAAGCCGGACGACGTGCCGGCACGCAGGACCTGCGCACGCAGCTCGCCTTTGCCGCTGCCGCCCGCACGCTGACGCCCCATGTGGCCGAGGAGCGCGAGAAGCTGCAAGCCCTTTCCGACAAGCTCTACGCCACGCTTACGGCCCATCCGCGCATTCACGCCACGATGGGCGACTATGCGCATGCCGACCGTCTGCCCGGCATGGTATCGATCTACATTGACGGCATGGACTCCGAGGAGCTCATCATCAAGCTCGACGCCGCCGGCTTTGAGGTGTCGGCAGGCTCGGCATGCTCGAGCGGCAGCATGGACCCCAGCCATGTTTTGAGCGCGATGGGCATCGGTCGCGAGCAGGCGCTGGGCGCACTGCGCATTTCCTTCGACGACCGCGTGAATCCGGGAGATCTGGACGACTTTGCCCAGACGCTGCTCTCGATCGTAGGTGCCGCATGATCGTCGCCGAGCTCGAGCGGGCCCTGCTGGCACGCTATCCAAAAACGGACGCCGAGCCCTGGGACCACGTAGGCTTATCCGTTGGCGATCCCGACGACGAGATCCGTGGCGTGGCCTGTGCGCTCGACGCTACCAGGGCCAACGTGCACCGCGCCTTGGAGGCCGGTACCAACGTGTTGCTCACGCATCATCCCATCTACATCAAGGCGCCTGAGGCGTTTTGCCCGGCGGATGCGACGCGCCCCCAGTGCAGCGCAGCGCTGTTTGAGGCCGCCCGCTGCGGCGTGAGCATTATCTCGCTCCACTCCAATCTGGACCGCTCGCACGAAGCGCGCACCTGCCTGAGCGAGCTGCTGGGCGCTGAGCCCGTGAGCTCGCTGGAGCACGTGGACGACCCCGAGGCCACCGGCCTGGGCGCGCTTGCAATGCTCAACGACCCGTGCACGCTGCGCGATCTTGCCACCCTCGCTGCCACGGCCTTCGGCAGCGACCCGCGTGTGTGGGGAGAAGCAGATCGCCCGTGCCGCACCGTCGCCATTTTGGGCGGCTCCCTGGGCGACTTTGGAGAGCTTGCCATCGCCGCGGGCGCCGATGTGATCGTGACGGGCGAGGCGGGCTACCACGTGGCGCAAGACCTTGCCTTGCGCGGACTGCCGGTGATCCTGCTCGGCCATGACCGCTCCGAGGAGCCGTTCGTTGATATCTTGATGAACTCTGCGGTTGACGCCGGGGTTGACCCCCATCATGCGATTAAAATACTGAACCCTTGCCAATGGTGGACTGTGACAAAAGGAGAGAACTTATGAGCGCCGGCGCTACGCTACTCAAGCTGCAACAGATCGATTTGGAGCTCGCTCGCAACAAGAGCGAACTTGCCAATATGCCGGAGCTCAAGGAGCTCGCTTCCAAGCGCAAGACCTATGTAAAGCTTAAGTCCGAGATGACCAAGCTCTACGCCCAGCGCAAGGACCTGGACATTGAGCTGGACGACCTCAACACCACCGAAATCCAGACCAACAACGCCATCGAGGCCGCCAAAAAGCGCCACGTTGACGGCTCTGACTACCGCGAGGTTCAGGACCTGGAGAACGAGCTCGCCACCCTGGCCAAGCGCCTAGACAAGATCGAGCACACCCGCAAGGACGTCGTCGTCGCCCACAAGGAGGCGCTCGATCGCGAGGCTCGCGCGCAGGCCATCATCGCCAAGTTCGAAGAGGGCGTGAAGGCCGATACCAAGGCCACCCGCGCCAAGGCCGCCGACCTCCAGGCCCAGATTGACGCCGCCACCAAGGAGCGCACTGCGCTGGCTGCCACGCTGCCGACCGACGTGCTCACCGATTACGAGCGCCTGCTCAAGCAGTTCCGTGGTCTGGCCGTCGAGACCATCAAGGGCAACATCCCCACGGTCTGCCACACCGCGCTGCAGGCGTCGTCCATGAGCGACCTCAACCACGACGGTAGTGAGATTACGCACTGCCCGTATTGCCACCGCCTGCTGGTGCTTCCCAGCAAGGAAGATTAAATGATGACGGCGGCACCCAACAATTCGATGCAACTTGAGGGAAAAACGATCCTGCTGGGCATTACCGGCGGGATCGCTGCCTATAAGTCGTGCAATATCGTGCGCCTGCTGCAAAAGCGCGGCGCGCGCGTCAAGGTCGTTATGAGCGAGCATGCCACGGAGTTTGTGGGCCCGCTCACCTTCCGCGCTCTCACCAACGAGCCGGTCGCTGTAGGTCTGTTCGACGACCCCTCCGATCCCATCCACCACATTTCGCTTGCGCAGGAACCCGATCTGGTGGTCGTGGCGCCCGCGACGGCCAATATCATCGCCAAGATGGCCAACGGAATCGCCGATGACCTCATCTCCACCACGCTACTTGCCACGCTGCGACCCATCGTGATCGCACCCGCTATGAACAACGGCATGTGGAAGGCGCCGGCGACGCAGGCCAACATGGCCACGTTGCGCGACCGTGGCGTCCATGTGGTGGGGCCCGGCAGCGGCTACCTTGCCTGCGGTGACGTGGACACGGGACGCATGAGCGAGCCCGAGGACATTGTCGAGGCCGTCTGCGAGGTGCTAAACCCCGCGCCCCAGGACCTTGCAGGCAAGCGCATCGTGATCACCGCCGGCCCCACGCACGAACCGATCGACCCCGTGCGCTTCATCGGCAACCGGTCATCGGGCAAGATGGGCGTCGCCCTGGCGGGGGAGGCCGTTCGCCGCGGTGCTGCGGTCACACTTGTGCTGGGACCGACATCGCTCGATGTCCCCCGCGACGTGGATTGTGTGCGCGTGCAGACCGCCGCAGAAATGCTGCAGGCGGCGCAGAACGCCTTTCAGACGGCCGATGCGGCCATTTGCGCGGCCGCTGTCGCCGACTACACCCCCGCAGCCCCTGCCGACCATAAGCTCAAAAAGGCCAGCGAGCGCTTGGATCGCATCGAACTGGTCGAGACGGTCGATATCTTGGCTGAGCTCTCGCGCCAAAAGGGGGAGCGGTGCGTGATAGGCTTTGCGGCCGAGACCGATAACGTCGTGGAGTACGCTCAGCGAAAGCTCGCCCGCAAGGGATGCGATGCCATTATCGCCAACGATGTCTCGCGCGCCGATTCAGGCTTTGGAACCGATACCAATAAGGCCTGGATCGTGAGTACAGCAGGTACGCAAGAACTTCCCGTGTTAACAAAACCCCAGCTCGCAGGTACAATTTTGGACTTGCTTCAAAATTTGTAAAAAAGTTCTTGCACAAGGGCAAAGTTTCGGGTTAATATACTCCCTGTTGCGAGCGAGAGCAGAGCAACAAACAAAAGCTTCGGGACGTGGCGCAGCTTGGTAGCGCACTTGACTGGGGGTCAAGGGGTCGCTGGTTCGAATCCAGTCGTCCCGACCAGAAGTTTGCAGGTCAGGCACCTAGTGCCTGACCTTTTTTTATGCTGGGTCACCAGATGGGTCACGAATGGGTCACCGGCTGTTTTTTTTAGATGATAAAGACATGCCTTTCTACCTGCCGCGCCCAACCCGGATATAGCCCCTCAAATCGCCTCTCATGGGCTGGGGTGGGGGATTGCGATCAGTTCCCGCACGGCGAGCCCCGTCACTGCGGCTCATAGTTCGTCAACAGCACCTCCACCACCGGTTGGCTCGGCCGCCACGTGCGCATGTACGAGTTCTGGAGCGGTGTTCCGCAGAGGACCGTGTGCGACAACCTCAAGACGGGTGGCTTGAAGCATCCTCGCGATGGCAGTGTATTACAGAATTAAATTGGACACAAATGTTCAAAAAGTCCTTGCCAAACACGTCTGGTCAGCCGTGAGCTTCTATACTTGTGCACGCTCAGGAACAATTCATGGCGGCCGTTGCTTTGGGGGCCTTCCTCTGAGTTGGCATAATCTGCCAGCGCCTTGCAAAACGAGCGATAGTTTTCGTCGGTGACGAAAATGGGCCACTGCATGTTGTGAAAGCGTGTGCCTTCACGTGTGTCGGCGAATTTCGCATACGCAGACTCAGGATCGCAACCGACCCTTTCCGCAATTTCCGCAACTCTCATGCCAATCCCTTCCGCAACCCAATCACACGCACGAAAAACCTATCAAGCCAGAAGATTGATGTGGCAAAAAAGAAGAAGAGGCATTACACCCCTCCTTCCGGACAGCCTGTATCCCGGTTCCCCGCCTGCCAGTTCGCCCTCCCCGAAACCCTCGGGGCGCTATGGGGTCGAGCCCCTCCGCATGGAAAATTCTATCGCGGCCATGCCCGCTATGCGTGTCACGCACACCACGCCAAACGTCAGGTTTACCAGCCGGGACTGAGCCCTCTTTCGAGAGCAGGGTTATATTAGCATCTACAAACTCGAAAAACCCTGCCGCATTTGAGGAGTACCAAGAAAAAGGTCTACACCTTGAATATCAACCTCATCCGAACACCTCCCGCATTCATCCGAACAAGTACGGATGAATGCGGGAATCCGATACCCTGAGGGCCGGATCGGCCGGCCCACTGAGCACGAGCGAGACACGGTCCAGAGGATGCCGGAGCGCAGAACCCCGTGTAGGGAGATCGCGAGGGAGCCGGGCAGGTCGCCCTCGACGGTGAGCGCCGAAGTGCCGCGCACGGGTTCATCGCCGCGCCCACCCATGAAAAGAGGGTTCCCTCGCAGGCGCCGCATCCGCACGCCCCCGCAAAGAAACCCTCGCACTCGCATCTCTACCTGCGAACCCGTATGCAGCCTCGCGCGTGTGTTCCGCAGTTGCTAGTCGCGGTAGAACGAGCCCATGTAGCGGATGTACTCGTCCTCGGTGTGGTTTGCCTTCCAGTCGTGGACGGAGTCCTTGTTGCGCTGGCCGGCGATGACGGAGAGCTCCTTACCCAGCTTCTCAAAGGCCTCGTCGACGCACTCCTCGGGGGTGAGGGCGATCTTCATGACGGCCTCGCCCTGCGGGCCGCCGGGGAGGTTGGACAGCAGGCTGGGGGTTAGGGTGGTGCCGAGGGTGATGACCTCGACGTCGACGCCGGTGCCCTCGCACTCGCAGGCCACGGCCTCGGTCATCTTGAGGATGAAGGCCTTGCCCGCGCCGTACTGGCCGTTCCAGGGGCTGGAGCTGATGCCGGTCATCGACGAGACGTTGATCACGGCGCCGCGGTCCTGGGCGGCAAAGATCCGCATGTAGTGGTGGAAGCACTTGAGGAAGGTCACGACGTTGACGTTGATCATGGCCTCGTGCTTCTCCCAGGGGGTGTCCTGGATCTTACCGAAGCTGTGCAGGCAGGCCACGTAGCTCATGAAGCCCATGTCCAGGCCCTCGGTCGCGGCGAAGACGGTCTCGGCAGCGCCGGGCTGGCTAAAGTCGGCGCGCACGACCTTGGTCTCCACGCCGTAGGTCTCGCGGATCTCGCCTGCCAGCACGTTCAGCTTCTCCTCGCGACGGCCGACCATGACGACGTTCATGCCGCCGGCGGCGATCTTCTCGCAGAACGCCTTGCCGACGCCCTCGGTCGCGCCCAGGATCAGGCCCCACTCACCGTACTTCTCCCTCAGGTTCATGCTGCATCCTCTCTCTCGATGCCCATGCGGGCACATCTCCTTTAGCGTGCGGCCGCACAGCCGCACACGGTGCACCATTATGCGCTGAACAAGAGGGGAGCGTGTTCACGACTTTGCGAACGAGCCCGTAACAACGATGAACGGTGTCGGTCTATCACCGCGAAGAAACCCTTGCGGCAACGAGAGAGGAGGTGCTGGCAGGTGGAACCAAAAGGTGAACACCGCCATCTCTAGCTCCACCTTATCGGGTTTCCCGTCGCAAGCGATGCTTCAAAGAGCTTGCGCAGCGAAACGTTGGCGAAGGTCCAGGACCACGCTTTGCTGCTGCCCACTGTGACTCGGCCCTCGGCTCTGCGTAGAACCCGAAGCCGCTTTTGCAGTCGATGCGATTGACCCCGTCGAGGTCGGTGAGGGTGTAGCTTTCGCCCTCTCCATCCTGGCTCGAGCGTCCCTTGCGCTCGAAAGCAAAGTGACTTGACGCGAAGAGCACCTCACCAGCGCCGTTATTTTTTGGCATCTTTGGGGGCTGATGTACACAAATGCGACTCCACGTGCCGACCAGCAACGTCCTCCACATGTCTGGACTCTCTATGCTTGCGCTGGATAGACATCGCCGGAACGGGTATAGTATCGAAAGTTTTGTCGTTAACCAGCGGGGGAGTCCTGTGGGCATCAAAAAGAAGATCAAAAAGGAGCTTATCGGCACTTCCGATTACCCGTCGAATAAGATCTTTACGATCTCCAATTTCATCACCTTTACGCGCCTGATCCTCATCCTGGTATTTCTGTACCTGTTTGTGACGGATAACAACCGTGTCATCGCCATCGTTATCTACGCCGTTGCCGCCTCCACCGACTGGATGGACGGTCAGATCGCCCGCATGACTAAGACGGTCTCGTGGCTCGGCAAGGTCATGGATCCCATTTGCGACCGTGCGCTGCTGTTCACCGGCGTACTTGGACTGGTGGTCCGCGGAGAGCTGCCCATCTGGGTCTGCGTACTCATTATTGGCCGCGACATCTATCTGGGCATCGGCACGCTTATCGTGCGTCATTATCACCGTCGCCCCATCGATGTGGTCTTTCCCGGAAAGATTGCCACGGCGCTGCTCATGACCGGCTTCTCACTCATGCTGCTCGGTTTCCCCGTTATTGACGGCCTGCACCTTTTATCTTCAACCCTTACGGCCTTCCCGGGCCTCAACGGAAGCTCGGTGCCCCTCGGCATCTTCTTTGTGTACGGCGGCGTGATCTTCTCCATGCTCACGGCTGTCATCTACTCCATTAAGGGCGGAGTGGCCATTAAACAGGCTCTCGCGCATCCCGAGGACGAGGACATCGACTTTCTGAACCCTGAAATCGAAGACTGATTCGTTGGGGTATGATTACGTACGGTTCATTATTTGCGGCACGTCCGCGATAAGTTAGGGGTTGTCATGGACAACATGGTTAACAATATGCCTCAGAATGATAAGACTGCTGACGCTACCTGCGTATTCCGCGTGCCTTCAAGCGACGTCACCGTTCCCGACCTCATGGCCAACGTGCGCATCACCGCCCCCGTTCTGTCCATCGTCAAGGGTCCGCAGACTGGTGCCGCCTTTGAGCTCGAGGACGAAGTGACCACCATCGGCCGCGATCCCGCGAACGGCATCTTCCTCAACGACATGACCGTTTCGCGCAGCCATGCGCGCATTATTCGCGAGGGCCTCGGCGCTCGCATCGAGGACTTAGGCTCGCTCAATGGCACCTGGGTCGACGGTGCCATCGTCAATGCAGCCCCGCTGCACGACGGTTCTTCCGTCCAGATCGGTACGTTTACGCTCATCTACCACGAGAGCACGCCGGAGCGCATCGAAACCGGTGAGTAGGGCATGGCCGAACGCAACTATCTGAGTATCGGCCAAGTCGTCAACCTTCTTCGAGGCGCATACCCCGATCTATCGAACTCAAAAATTAGATTTCTCGAAGATGAGGGGCTCATCACCCCTCATCGTACGCCTAAGGGGTATCGCCAGTACTCCAAGGAAGACGTTGACCGCTTGGAGGTCATCCTGCACCTGCAGAAGACCCGCTATATGCCGCTCAACGTCATTAAGCAGCGCTTGGAAAACGCTACGGACCTGTCAACGCTCGCCTACGAGGTGGGCTTGCTATCCGATGTTCCGCTCAAGACGGAGCCCAAGGAGACTAAGCAAAAGCTGCATCCCATCGAGACCATTCCCGATATGTTGGGCGTCGAGATTTCATTTATCCGCTCGCTCGCCGAGAACGACCTCATTCGCATCATCAAGAGTCCGCAGAATCGCGAGCTTGTCGATGGCCGCGATTTTCCGATCATCCGCTACTGCTCCGAGCTGTCACGCTTCCATATCGAGCCGCGCAACCTGCGTCAGTACGTGTCTTCCGCCAACCGCGAGTCCTCGATGTTTGAGCAGGTGCTCGTGAGCATGCTCGGCATGGATACCTCCGATGACGAGCGCGACGCCAAGCTCGAGCGTGCGTTTAAGAAGCTTCACGACCTGACGGAAGGTGTGCACACTGCGCTGCTCAAGAACCGCGTTTTTGAGTCGCTCAACGCCGTGGTCGAGGACGCCGACATCGATGCACTCGATGAGGAAATCACTCGCTCCGAGTCCACCAAGGCCAAAAACGAAGAGATAGCCGCGCCGGCTTCGCACGAGGATTCTCTCGTCAAGCCGCTCAAGGTCGTCCCCCCTTCGCAATCCGGCACCGCCACCGCGGGCAAATAACCGCTGCTGAAATTTCGAGAACCCATTGAAAGGTCATGCAATGTACGACTTCGAATCTCAAATCGTCGACATCCCCGACTATCCCGAGACCGGAGTCATCTTTAAAGACATCACGCCGCTCTTTGGCAATCCCGAGGCTCTCAAAGCCATGACCGATGCCCTCGCCGAGCACTTTGCCGGCATGGGAATCACCAAGGTCGTGGGTCCCGAGGCTCGCGGCTTTATGGTTGGCGTACCGGTAGCTGTAGCCCTTGGCGCCGGCTTTGTTCCCGCACGTAAACCGGGCAAGCTACCGCGCGAGACCGTAAGCCAGAGCTACGAGCTCGAGTACGGAACGGATTCCATTGAGATCCATGCCGACGCTATCAGCTCTAAAGATACCGTGTTGATTCTGGACGACTTGGTCGCGACGGGCGGAACCGTCGAGGCAACAGGTAAACTGGTGCGAGATATGGGCGCAAAGCTTATCGGTTACGGTTGTATCCTTGAGCTTGCGTTTCTCAACCCGCGCGAGAAGCTCACGCCGTCTGATGACGATGTGGAGCTCTTTAGCCTGGTAACGGTGGACTAGCCGTTACCCTTAGTTACTGGAAAGGAAGCTACATGCGCACAGCAAACACGCACAAAAACATGGCACGCTGCGCTGCTACGGCAACCCTCGCTTGTGTTTTGGGCTTGGGCCTCGCGGCTCCTGCCTACGCCGATACCGCATCCGACCTTGCCGCTGCTCGTACAAAGCTCGAGCAGATCGGTACCCAAACTCAGCAGATTTACGATGAGCTCGCCACGCAGACGCAGGCGCTCGATCAGACTGCCGGCGAGATCACGCAAAAGCAGCAGGAGATCGCCGATGGTCAGGCCAAGCTCTCGACCTATGTCGCCGGCGAGTACAAAACCGGCGGTCTGAGCCTGCTTCAGGTTCTGACGGGTGTCGATGACCTGAGTGATATGCTCAACCGTCTGTTCTACTACGGCAAAGTCTCCGATAAGCAAGCTCAGACCATTCAAGAGGTCAAGGAGCTTAAGCAGCAGCTCACCGATAAGCAGTCCGAGCAGGAAAAGAACGTCGCAGCCACGCAAAAGAAGGTCGACGAGCTTAACGCCCAGCAGGCTGAAGCCCAGAACGTCGTAAACTCCCTGGATTCGCAGCTGCAAGCCGAGCTTGCCGCAGAGGCCGAGGCCAACGCCGCGCTGCAGGCCGGCATCAACGCCAGTACCGCCGAGAAGGCCACGGTGAGCAACGAGACTGCCGGTACGACCGAAAACACCAACAACGGTGGCCAGACCAGCAATAACAACAACCAGGGCGGCAACACTCCGGCTCCTACGCCGGCACCTGCTCCGACGCCGCAGCCCTCCACGCCTGCTCCGGCTCCGACGCCTTCTGCTCCGAGCCAGTCCGTCGATGGCGGTTCTGTTGTCTCGCGTGCATACAGCAAGCTTGGTTGCGCCTATTCCTGGGGCGGAATTGGCCCGAACAGTTTCGACTGCTCTGGTTTTGTTAGCTATTGCCTCACTGGTCGCTATTGCCGCCTGGGCACCACGGGCACCTTTATGGGCTGGACGCGTGTGTCCGATCCGCAGCCCGGTGACGTTGTGGTCAACTCGTACCACACCGGCATTTACATCGGTGGTGGTCAGATGATTCATGCTTCCGACTACAACACGGGTGTTATCATCAGCTCCGTTGCCGCCGGCATGAACAATAACTATATCTTCGTGCGTTACTAAGTCATCTTACACAGCGTGTGAATGTGGACCTCGTGGCTTTAAGTCGCGAGGTCCATTCGTTTTTCTCTAATATTGTGCGGCTATCTAGTATTCAAAACTAGATAGCCGCACATTCAATTTGCAAGATGGCTATAATTGTTGAGGAACAATTAGAAAGGACCCTCTATGAGCTGGGCACTTATCTCCGATTCAAGCTGTAACCTCCGCGATTGGCAACCGACTGCGCCCCATACCACCTTTGCATTTGCGCCCCTCAAAATTCGAGTGGGGGAGCGTGAATTCGTCGATGACCTTTCACTCGATGTTCATGAACTCAACTGCGCTGTTCAGGCGGAGACGAACGCTTCTTCGAGCGCTTGCCCCAGCGTAGGGGAGTGGGCCGAGCTCTTCAAATTGGCAGACAAGACCATCTGCATGCCGATCTCTGAGGGCGTGTCGGGCAGCTACAACGCAGCAGCCACGGCTCGCGATATGGTTCTTGCCGAGGAGCCCGACCGGCAGATTCATCTAGTCAATTCGCGCGCAGCTGGCGGCAAAATGGACCTCATTTTCTTGCTGTTCGACCGCTATCTTGCAAGCAATCCGGATGTCTCATTCGAGGACGCTTGCGCATACTTCGATAGCCTTGAACAGAACAGCAAAATCCTCTTCAGCTTGTGCAATTACGAAAACCTGGCCAAAGCCGGACGTATCCCTAAGGCAGCCGGCGTCATTGCCAACAAGCTCAATATCCGCATTTTGGGCACGGCGAGCGAGGCCGGTAAAATCGAACTCGTCGGGCACACGCGTGGCGAAAAGAAGATGCTCAACAAGATCATCGACACCATGGAAGCCGAGGGTTTTACGGGCGGCGAGGTCATCATCGATCACGTTGAGAACGAAGCTGGAGCCCGGGCGCTTACTGACCGCATAGTCGAGCATTGGCCCGGCTCCAAGACCATCATCATGCCCTGCAACGGCCTGGATTCCTATTACGCCGAGATGCACGGCCTAATCATCGGCTACGGCATGGGCGTAGCTTCGGGCAAATAAAGTCCAACCAAGCAAAAATACGGGCGGGATAAAGCGACAGATGCCTCTTTATCCCGCCCGTTTTATACGTCGACTAGCTATTAAACCCGTTGAACTTGAGATAGCTCATCAGGTACGCCTTCGAAACGAAGGACGATACCGCGCTGCGCACAAGCAGCGACTCACGCGTTACCTGATGCGCCGTATCGGGAACCGGCGTCTGCTCGACGGAAAACGCCGAACGAATCGATGCCTCGAGCTGATCGACCACATAATCGAAGGCCGTCGGGGCATCGTAGCTCAAACGCTGAATGTTAAAGAGTGCCTGCACAGCAGCAATAGGTAGCACCTGTTTAAAGATGCAGATAGCGATCAGGCGGGCAATCTGCTCGCGGCCATATTGCTTTTTGACCGGAGCAGGCACTAGGCCGACCTTTACGTAGTTATTGATCATCGATGGCGTAATGATGGGTTGCTCAACGCAAATGGACAGCGGCTCCATCCACAGCGCAACATACTCAATGACCTGGTCGCGGTAGAGCGTCACATTTGACAACTGGTCATAGCGCGGCAGACTCAACGTATTGAGTTTGCGCACGATATCGGACTGAATAAATGCATCGGGCAGCACAGTGGGCTGAATATCCTCAGGCTTAATGCTGACCGACGAATCAGACATCGGAATAACGTGTTTAACGTGATTCATAAAGGTCCTCCGTTCATTTTTTATATTGTATTCTACGTAATCTAGTTTTGCATACCACATAGCCGGCAAGAAAATTGGCGGGACGGAGCACTGATACATCCTCCCGCCACTTAGTAAATTGATAACAACATTACATAAGATATATTATCGTACTTATCCGCGCAGAAATGCGTATGCGCTGGTTGCTGCTATGGCTCCGTCAGAAACGGCGGTCACAACCTGACGTAAGCGCTTGGAACGGATGTCACCAGCAGCAAATAGACCTGGCGTGCGGGTCGACATGGATTCATCAGTCAGAATGCCGCCATCAGGCGCCAGATCAACTAGATGCTCAACAAGCTCGGTATGGGGTTGCGTGCCGGTAAAGACAAAAATGCCAAACGAGCCAGGCTCAAATGACTCGGTATGAGTCTCGCCGGATGCATTGTCCTTAAAGGTAATCGTCGTTGGCATGGCTTCGCCCGATAGCTCCACAATACTAGTTTGGTACCTAACTGTAATATTGTCTTTTGCGAGTACTTTCTGGACAACACCATCAGGCGCACGAAACTGGTCGCGGCGCAGCACGATGGTCACACTGCTGGCGATTTCTGACAAGAACAGGGCTTCCTCGCAGGCGGCATTGCCGCCACCGATGACAAAGACCTGTTTACCGCGAAAGAACATGCCATCGCACGTCGCGCAATACGAAACACCGCGACCGCGATACGTATCCTCGCCAACAAAACCAGCAGATCGCGGCGTAGCACCCATGCAAGCGATAACACTCGAGGCCAGCGTATCGCCCATATCATGATGCACCGTAAACAGCGCTGTATCGGCATCGTAATCGATACCCGTAACCATGCTCCATGCAACCTGTGCTCCCAGGCCCTCTGCATGTTGCTGAAAACGCTCGCCGAGTTCGGCGCCACTCAAGAGCGGAATGCCCGGATAGTTCTCGACCTCATTGGTTGTGGCGATCTGCCCTCCCGACATGCCCTGTTCAATCACGGTCGTCGTTAGGTTGAAGCGCGCAGCGTAAATGGCGGCAGCATAGCCCGCGGGGCCGCCACCGATAATAGCAACATCGATCGGCTGATGGGTAGTCATGAAGAGACCTCCTGTCGAAAGATTGGCGTTCTTTGCGCTCATACCCAAATTTAGACGAACGTGACACTCATGCACTACAATGATTCCTTGCGAAACTAAGTTGAAGGGGAGTTATCGATGGATCAAACGCAGACGAGCAATAGCGCTCCCCTGCCCATGCAAGCTACTCCCCAACCGGAGCAAATGACCGTTTCACCTGCACAAAAACCACTGGTAACCATTGTGCACGCATCGGTTGGATCGGGCCACAAAGCCGCCGCCAACGCGATTGCGCAGGCATTCGACCTCATCCGCGGCACCAGCGGCATCCCCGAGGATGTTGAGATTGAAGTGCTCGATATCCTTGATTTTGGACGTATTAAATTCGACGGCAACAAAACGGCTGCCTCGTTTACCGGCGCCACGCGTCCAATATATGACTTGACCTGGCGTTATACCCTTACCGGACACTTGCTTTGGGGCGGAGGCACGGCATGGTCACGTATTATGTTCCCTGCCTTCAACGAATATGTCCGCACCCGCAGGCCCATAGCCGTGGTCGCAACACACATCACGGCGGCCAACGTCGCTGTGGGTGCCCGCGTTATCACGGGTATCGATTATCCAGTCATCTGCGTACCAACAGACTATGAAGTCGAAGGCTTTTGGCCCCACAAGGACACCGACCTGTTCTGCGTAGCCAACGAATTTATGGCCGAGACACTTCGCCCCCGTAAAGTTCCCGAGACCAAAATCCGCATCACAGGCATCCCCATTCGCGCCGGGTTTGATACGGACTACAATCGCGAGGAAGAACTCGAGAAGTTCAATCTCCCCGCTGACAAGACCGTTGTGTTGGTGATGGCCGGTGCCAGTTTGCCTCAACCGTACGTTCGCTTTCGCGCGGAGATGGACCGCACACTCCCCTTCCTGCGCAGCTTCGAGGACATGCACTTTGTCTTTTTGCCGGGCAAGGATGAGGAATACGCCACCCGCCTCAAGACGCTCTTCGACGCCATGAAGCTCGAAAACGTCACGGTTCTGGACTACGTGGACGACATGGCAGCCCTCATGCACGACTGCGACCTGGCAATCCTCAAATCGGGCGGACTCACGGTCACCGAGTGCCTATGCGCACATCTGCCGATGATTCTGCTGGGCAAGTCCTATGGCCAGGAAAAGGCCAACACCACCATGCTCACCGGCATGGGCGCCAGCATGCATGTCACCACCGCACGAGAGCTCATCGTGACGTTGCGTCATCTCCACGATCATCCCGAGTCGCTCAAGGCACTGCTCATCAACGGCGAAGTGCTGCGCCGTCCACGCGCAGCCGAGGACATCGCCATCGCCACCATGGAGCTCGTAGGCAAACCCCAAAAGCGCAAAAGAGCCTTCTGCCGCTTCTACTGGGGCGGAAAACCCGCGCATATCCGCTAGCACCGGACTGTCCGCCGTGGCGCAGGCCGCCCACACATATCATTCCATGCTCAAACATTCTCGCTTCGCTTCGCTCGCTGCGAAACTGCGCGTGGAACGATATGTGTGGGCGGCCTGCGCCACGGCTATACGTACGCACTAGCAGCCATATCGGTTACCCTACTAAAAGCAGCGAAGGGAAACTCGAAAACAAAAAATCAAAGTAATCCGATCTGACAAAGGAGCCGTCTCTTTGTCAGATCGGATTACTTGTTAGACACAGCTTCTAGATACAGCATTAGGCTTCAGATGGGAAGCCATAACCGATTGCGAGCATGTAAACGTAGCTCGCCCCTGGGAGGCCCCTATATATCGTCCCGCGCGCAGTTTCGCAGCGCAGCGAGAATGTTTGAGCACGGGATGATATATAGGGGCCTCCCAGGGGCGAGCGGACATTACGACACTCCGTTCAACGAAGCAAAAGACTAGGCGACGCCGCTGGAGCCGAAGCCTCCGTTGCCTCGATCGGTTTCGTCTAGTTCTTCTACTTCTATGAGGTTGACCGTGGGGACTTCTTGGATGACGAGTTGGGCTATGCGGTCGCCTTTGTTGATTTTGATGTTGTTGGAGGGATCCAGGTTGATGAGGATAACCTTGAGTTCTCCTCGGTAGTGGGCGTCGATGAGGCCCGGCGTGTTGACTATAGACAGGCCCTGCTTGATGGCCAAGCCGCTACGGGGCTGAACGAAGCCGGCGTAGCCATCGGGCAGGGCGATGGCCAGCCCAGTGGAGACCAGACGGCGTTCAAAGGGCTTCAGGACGCAGTCCTCGTTGGAGCGCAAATCCAAGCCGGCATCGGTGGGATGGGCGTATTTGGGAAGCTCGACGGTGGGGTCGAGACGCTTTATGTTGACGGTAATGTTGGGCATGGAATCACCTTAGCTTGTCGAGCTCTTGCAGAAACTCATCGACGTCTTTGAAATCGCGGTAGACCGAGGCAAAACGGATGTACGCCACCTTGTCGATCTTTGCCAAGCGCTTGAGCACCATGTCACCCAACTCATGGGACGTGACGGCCGTCAGTGCGCGAGAGCGCAGCTCGACCTCGATGTCGTCGATAATCTCATTGAGCTTCTTAGTGTCGATATCGCGTTTGATAGTGGCGCGCATCAAGCCGACGAGCAGCTTATTGCGATCGAACCGCTGCTTGGTTCCGTCTGACTTAATGACCTCGATTGGGTCTTCGCATCGCTCAAACGTTGTAAAGCGATAGTTACACGAGCAACATTCGCGACGGCGCTTAATGGTGTTATTTGACTCCTGCATACGGGAATCAACGACGCGGGTATGTGCCTTGCCACATTTGGGACAGCGCATGGTACCTCCTCTTAAACGATAACAAGGGTACCATGCGCAGCGCGATAATGATTACGAACGAGCAGGAACCTTAAGATGCGCACCGGCGGCGAGCGAACCATGCTCCAGATGATTGACGTTACGGATCATGTCGGAAGTCTCTTGCGTGGAAAGGCCTTCGATAGGATATTCCTCGGCAAGCGACCAAAGAGAATCACCAGGCTGAACGCGAATAGTCTCGTAGGTAACGTTGGAAACGGACTCGGCATACGCGGCGTGACGAGCGCTAAAGACCGACGTAGCAAGGACAAAGAAGAGCGTAAGCGCAACGGCAACGGCGACAATCGTCGGAACCTTCAGGGCAACGCGGGCCGGCGCAACTACAGCCTGCTGATTGCGAGCAGGCTTTACGGTCAAAGGCTGAAAACCGGAGCGGCCACCCTGAACAACCGTAAAAGTGGGTTCTGCAGGCGTCTCGAGTTTAAGGGCAAGGTTTCCCTGGACCATATTCGTTGCGTTCATCATGTTCTCCTCTCGCGTGTTTTGCTGAGAACAGTTTTATCAAGCCGCGCGGACAAAAATGTCTAGCGCGAGAACGAATGTTCGGTTATTATTATCTTCGAACAGTTGTTCCTGTCAAGCAAAATTCGAACATTTGTTTGACATGGGTAGAGAGGATGCCCTGATGGCTCGCAAAATTACCAAGCGTCAGCAGCAAATTTACGACTTCATCAA